>NZ_BMBX01000023.1:0-55414 GCF_014634905.1 Sporomusa sp. GT1
AGCACACATTGCCATTGTATTGCCGGGCGTCTCATTTTTCAAAGACCGTTTTTACTCCTTACAGGAATGCTCCTTATAATATATAAAAATCTCCCGGCAAATTGCCGGGAGAAGATCTGCTGCAACCAGGCGGCATTGTTCCTTGGAACGGAAAGCCCCTGCTTGCTAATCTCCTCCCCATCGCTCGCGGGTCAAACGGTGATTGTAAAACAGGCAGTTCTCCTGGCTCCGGCTCATCATGCACCCAGACCTTCCCGGAATTTTCCTTCCAGTGGCATATCCTGGGTTTACTCCCCGTTACAGTGGCGGGACCGCGCCGGCTTTCAACCGGACTTCCCTATTAAGCCCCTAAGGGCACCTGTTCCTATTATGTAGTTAGCAATTGCGATATAGTTTAGTATCTAAACTATATCGGCAAAAAAAATTATCCATATTAGCGGCGACACTCCCGCCTCCACAGGTGGCGGTAATTCAGGCGGGATGACTCCTGCCTGGCCCGACGTGCCAACCGCGCTGAACCGAATTCACTTTTTTAGTACTTCACAAAACGTATCAATGCATTTTTCAAATATGGCTATTTCCTGAGCCGTCAACTGGGCACTGAGCTTATCATAAAATTGCCGGTTTAACTGCTCATGCGCCAGATACGCCTGTCGGCCCTTTGCGGTCAGTGAAACCAGCGTCGCCCGGTTGTCGGTGGTGTGCGGCGTGCGCTGAACACAGTCTTTAGCCTCCAGCCGGCTGATAAGCTGGGTCACCGCCCCCTTAGTAACGCCTAAGTGCGCCGCCAGTTCACTCATCAAAATCCGACCGTTAACCCCTATCGCATCAATGGTATGAATTTCGCTGGGCGTTAAACAGCCTGCGGCACCAAACTGGTGCGGATGCCGTTCCAGACGCTTGAGCTGCATAATAAGCCGCCCGATACGAGCACTTCCCTGTTTGGGATCACAGCTTTCCGATGATGAGCACATATTTCCGACCTCCCGCAAATAGTTTAGCATATAAACTATTTATTGTAAAGATATACCAAGGAAATCCCTTAACTGCTAAGCGAAAAATCTATTAGCCGGCGTACAAAACATTATCACAACAAGGCAATTAACTAAGATGGCAGGAGTATCTACAAGTAGAATAGATAGATCAAGTGGGACAAGGGACCTGTCCCCTTGTCCCAGAAAAATCCCCTTGCCTTGGGGTTCCGGGGCGAACGGATAGCCAAGACAAGGGGATTGTGGCAGTACTTTTTCGGTTGAAAGTCATAGCTAATTTAATTGGGAGTATAATGTAGATGATGAATTACATGTTTTGTGATTAGTTGAAGCTCAGGATTCTTTGGCCGTTTACGGTTTTCAGGCCGGTCTTGGCTTCTTCAGCTGCTTTGCGAGCTTGTTGTGCCAGGGCAGTCTGGGAAGCAAAGGATTTGGCCACGCCGGACATGCTCTTAGCGGCAAGACCTGAAGTTTGATCCGGGGCAAGGATAATCGCGGAGTTCAGGCTGGCATACGGGCCAAAGCTGCTGCCACCCAAATCAACTGCTGTAAAGGTTTTATCAGCCTTCTTAGCGCTGCTGACAAGCAGGCTGGAATAAATGTCGATTTGGTTGCCTTTAACAAACCAGAAGCGGTTGCTGTCGGCATAGATGCCCCAGAGGTAGCCGGGAGCGTTGCTGAGATTGCTGACATTGGTCCAGGCCGACGGGGAGGTGAGATTGGCTACGGTAGTGCGGTATACGCCGCCGTCCATATTCCAGCTGGTGTTATAGTTACCGAGGAATACATAGGCATTATTGGCGTCCACGATGGTAATATCACGGAAATCGCCGGTCATAGAAGCAGTCTTGTTGACGGTGGTCTTGGTGAAGTTTGACAAATTAATGATGTCCAGGCGGGTGTCAGCGTTGGAGCTGCCGGCATTCTGCATGCCGCCCAGGGCGCAAACGTAGAGTTTGTTGTCATAATGATCGAGGGTAAAGGCATTTTTGCCAACAGTTATATAATTAACATAGCTTAAATTACCATTGGCTTGTATGTTGAATTTCACAACAACACTATCGGAATACTCTGAATAGCCGCCATTCGGATTAACGGTAAACAGCGCATACAAATTGTTGCCAACAACGGTTAAGCCTTCACCATGGACCGAAGCACCGGCTGGTACGACTGTTGTGGGAATGCTCGGCCAAGCTGTCGGAAACTGATAGCTTGTTTTTTGCGTATAACCATTGCTCATATCTACTACCGAGATTTTGCCCAAATCATAGCCGGTAGCGTAGAGGAAATTACCCTTGGTAGCCACCGCGTGCAGATTGCGTACGGCGTCCCATTTCTTTTCGGTAATCGAAGGCGTCCAAGAAGATGCAAACGGGTCAATGATTTTATTGTCGATTAAGGTTGCCGGAGCATACACATTATACTGGCGCAACACCAGGCGGCTTTCATTGCCCTGGAAGAAGTTGAACAGGGCCGGGTCGCTGTTTAAACCGGTGACCTTGGTGTTGGACGTGAAGGTGCCGGGAGCGGCAGTCCGGTCGCCATTAATGGCGCCGGCCAGACCCTGGGTGTAATTGGAATCAACTACTGTGTAGCCGAATAAGTTTTCCGTGGCGGCCAGCGCCGCCGAACTGCCAAGCACAGACAGAGTCAGGGCTGCTACGATAGCCCGTTTAAGAAAACCGAATTTCTTTTTCATGATTCATGACCTCACTTTTCTTTAATTTTTCCTGTGTGAAAAAATCCAGAGGTACCATCAGTGTATTTCCGCCATCACTCCCTTCGCTTCAGACTGGTCTTGCCGGCCTGAAATGCGGGCATCACCTCCTTTACCAGTGCAGGCTGCTACTAGTACTTGTACTGCAAGGTCATATAATAGGTGCGGCCTTGCAGCGGATATTGAAGCAGACTGTTTTTCAAACTAGCACTAATAGCAGAGTCTTCCCTCGTCAGCCTCATCTCCGGCCCTTTGTCAAAGAGGTCATTTACACCGGCGATGAGTTGACAATCTTTCGTCATTTTATATTTAGCCCCCAGTCCGACGGTAGTCAGAGAGCTTTGTACCTCAGCTTGACTGTATTTATTAAAGTACATTGCCCCCACATACTTCATTTCGGAAAAAATAGCCAGTTGCCTGTCCGGCCGGTATGTCAGCCGAACGGAGCCCTCCCATTCCGGCGTGTATGTCTGCTTTATTTTTGCATAGACTGGCGGCGCATTGCTGGTGGCATTAGATTGCTCCCACGCCTTGGTATGCAGGTAGGTGCTGGCCAGGTTCAGATCCCATTTGTTCCAGCTAAAATTGCCCTGCAATTCCACACCATTGACCCGCCCTTTGGACGAATTGGTGTAAGACCAGAAATCATAACCGTAGCGGTACAGTTGCAGCAGATTCTCGGATTTACGGCCGAAATAGGTCAGTTGCACCTGGGAGGAGTTAGTACCCAGCAGTTTGCCGTCCCAGATAGCCGACAAATCCCACTGGGTTCCTTCCTCCGGTACCGGGAACTTACTGCCATAAACATTGCCCGCGCCGGTATTAGGCCGGGGCAGGATGCCGGCGCCATCGCCGGCAATCTCATACAGGTTAAGCAGCCGGTAGTAGGTGCCATAGGTGGAGCGCAAGGTCAGGTGGTCGTCCACCTGTTTTTTCAGCGCCACCTGCCAGGTGACCTTATCATTGACCTGGGAATCCTCCTTCTTAACCCAGATATGATTCTTATCGATGGGATCTTCTTTGTTGCCCGCCGCCTGCCCCATGACCTTAGAATAATTATAGCGGATGCTGGGGGTCAGCCAGAAGTCTGCAGCCTGGTTAAGAGTAATGGTATCTTGCAATTGGAGATTGAATAACGTCTGTTCATAATACTTTCGGAACCGTTCAGCATTAGTGGTCTCATCATCAAAATCAAGCTCATCCATCCTGTTTCCATCAATATCCATTTTCTCCTTGGACCAGTTGGCCAGGAACTCAAACATATGGTTGCTACCAGCCTTATAGGTGCCATCAATGGCTCCACCAAGCCGCCGCGAGTCATAGGTACTCCATTTTTGAAGCATCTTTTCATTTCCGCCAGCCCCATGATCCGGATTGCTGTAGTGCTTATCCTGATCAAGATAATTGACCTGCCAGCCCCACTCCAGATTGCCGGATGTATCCCGCCGTCCCACCAGCAAATCCTTGGTTGTCAGTTCCTGCCGTTTTCGCTCGAATTGTCCTGGCAGATCCACTACTGTAGTGGACGTGTTAGAGGTACTCCACTGAAGTACTCGCGGCAGCCCCCGGTCAATTTTCTTCCAGCTGCCCTTGACCAGCCAGTGGTCATCCTGCCATTTGATAATGGCATCAGTATTTTTATAGTCGTTGTTGCGCCGCCAGCGGGTATTATCATCAGAAATCTCGGACATTAGCTTTCGCGTACCTGCGCTCTGCTCATATAAAGTAGTTCTTACCGCATCCAGTGCGGCTTTGGATTCCCGGTCATATAGCTGTTCCGCATCAGCCAGTGTAAAGCCCGGATTATGTCCAATATTATTTGCGACATAATCGTCAAGCATCTCCTGCTTGCTGGAAAACCAATTATTCAAATACCAGTTGTCCCGTGCACCGGACAAATACTGATTGTAAACAGCCGGGTCATTAAATGCCGAATCAACTTCCTCAAACGTGGAATAATTAGGATTAACTCCTGTATAGAACTCCATGTCACTATTGAATGTATCCAGGACATATTTCATATCCGCCTGCAATCCCGGCATCTCTTTTGCGTAAACTTCTTTAGAGTACGGATTCTCATAGCGGAAATCCCCGTCGCTCTCATCGCGGTTGATGCCGATCATCAGGCTGCCCGTCCCCAGCGGCTGGGTGATCTCCAGGCCGGCGACAGTACCGCCCCAGGAGCTTTTGCCGATTTGAGCCGAAATATTGGCTTTGTCGGGCTTCTTGGTGACGATGTTGATGACCCCGCCCATATAGGTACCGCCGAACCGGGCCGGGATATAGCCACGGTAGACCTCGATCCGCTCGACATTGCTGACAGGAATTGTCGAGATATCGACAGCCGCATCCCCACCGAGGTTGGACAGCACACCATCCACGAATACGCCCACCTGGGCCGCTGTACTGCCCCGGACGGTGACGGTGGTATACTGCCCTTTGCCGGACACATAACGGACATGGACGCCAGGCACATCCTTGAGCAATTCGGGCAATGTTTTCTGCTCTCCCTTGTAATCGTCAGGCCGGATAATAGTCACCGTGCCTGGCGACAGCTTGGATTCCCAGTCAGGGCGCTTGGCTTCGACGGTGATGGCTTCCAGGGCATATTCCTGCGCCTGTCCGGGGTCTGCCGCCACAGTGTCCTGTGTTTCCTGTGACGGCTCGCCGCCGGCCTCGGCCGCATGAACGATGCCGCTGGAACCGGGTACCGAAAGCCCCGGAGCCATACCCAGGGCCAGCGTACAGCAGACGCCAAGCGCCAGGGCTCTTTTGCTTAATTTGCCTTGTTTCAACGAACACTCTCTCCTTTTTACCAATAGTGCTCTTGCCAAAATTTCCGGAAATATTGGCTTGTTTACCGTTGTTGTATCCTCTGTCTCCTTTCTCCAGTAAATTTCCCTATCTTCTCCCTGTCGCTCGCAGGTCAAACGAAGACTTTCCGTACAGGCAGGTCTCCTGGCTCCGGTTCATCGTCCGCCCGGCCTTCCCGGAAGTTTTTCCAGTGGCATGGTAAGGGCTGACTCCGCGTTACAGTGGCGGGACCGCGCCGGTTTTGCACCGGACTTCCCTATTAAGCCCTGCAGGGCACCTGTACTCATTTTTTTGTGATGCTTTTTCGTACCCAATTCCATTTTTACAATAAAAAATGGATTTCTCATAAGGCCAACCGCTCCGGGTTACAGAGTGTTGACTATATGAGAAATCCATTGTCCACAGTGTTATTGCAGCAAAGCTGACATAACCAGCCTATGAAACAGACTGCCCAGATAATCCCCTACCCATCGCTCGCAGGTCAACGGTGATTGTTGTACAGGCAGTTCTCCTGACTCTGGCTCATCGCTCGCCCAAACCTTCCCAGGACTCCTCGTCCCAGTGGCATATCCTTGGGTTCACTCCCCATTACAGTGGCGGGACCGCGCCGGCTTTGCACCGGACTTCCCTATTAAGCCCCGAAGGGCACCTGTACCGATATATAGTTTTGTTGTTTAACCGCTTGGCAAAATAGTGATTTATTTATTGCCTGTACCGGCTTGATACGGATGGTTCAGGTAGTTGCAGGCTTTGACCGGCTGGCCGGTAAAATACAGGGTCAGTTCACCGGGATTCATCAGCCAGTTAAGCCGGCGATACTCCCAGGCCCAGGGGGCTGAAACCCTGACCGCATTATAGCTGTCAAAATAGCCCCAGCGGGAGAAAACACGGCCTTGTCCGATATCCTGGCGTCGCTCCCACAAGGCTGTCAGGGGAAGCAAAACATAGTCCATATATCCCGCCCCAGACTGTTGGTCACTGCCCAGGCGGCTGCCGGCCGCACTCAGCACCTGCATATTCTTTTTCCGCAGCAGCCGGCTGTTTTTACCGGCGGCGGCAACGGCGTGAGTTCCGGTGCGAAGCTGTAATACCGGGTGCCCGTCTGCCAGGAACACTCGCCCACCATCCCGTGTTCTCCATTTACCGTTACTGTAGGTCACCAGCAAATCAAGAGCGCCGGTGTTATCCGGCAGTTTCCTTACGGCAAGCAGCACACCGGTCATGGCATGTTCATGGCCACGGCCATGACGTGGATAGTATTGATAATAGCCAAGATAATAATGGGTGTCGCTTTCCACCACAGAATAGTACATAGCATGCGCCAGCGGGTAAAAGTACAGGTTGTACCAATTGTTGTTGAGCTGCCAGTCGAGGTCATAATTGACCAGAGTAAATACATTTTGCTTTGCCGCCAGACCATCGCTGTGATCGGACTGGCAGACGACCGGCGCCCACTGTCTGACAATATCCGGCGCAGCTATCGCTGAAACCGGCTGTGCAAGTAACAGTGCCGGCAAAAGCATGAGGCATCCTACAACGCTAACAGCGAGTCGGTTACAAAGTTTTGTTATATAATGTGATTTCGTCAATGGCGTATACCTCCATATTCCAGGTACCACCGCGGGGAGGTGACGCAATCATAACGTTTTGCCCGACAAAAGAGATAAGCTTGCCTGTCGCCAGAGCGGTTTCCAGCAGGCTTTGCAGCTTTTGCTCGGACGTTCTGACCACAATGGCTTTTCCGGGCGGCTCGCGAAGTTCAATAACCGCATAACAGCTATTGGAGGGCGCATAACAATTTATGAGCGTGACATGACCGGATAACTGAACCATTGGCGGCATCAAGGCAACGCCGGAAACAGGCTGATTCACCGTGGCGGCAGAATGAGTCTGGGTTAACGGCAGGTTCAAAAACAAGATTAACAGGCCCAGGCTAATCGCCTTTAATACTATATTCATGACAGGTATCACTCCCAAAATATTCAGGCTATGATCGTCTGTGAGAAACACATAAACCTAATGCACACCTGAATCATATTCCTGAACGGTGGCGGCTAAGAAGTCGTCACCGATGATTTTAGGGGTCAGCATAATCACCAGTTCGGTCTCAGTAACTTGCTTATCGGTTGAGTGGAAAAGCTTTCCCACCAGCGGCAGCTGCCCCAGCACCGGAACCTTGAAGGTAGTATTGGTTTCCTGGCGCTGAATTAAGCCGCCCAGTACAATGGTTGCCCCGCTTTTAACCCTGAGGGTGGCATCTGCCTGGCGGGTGCGGATATTGGGATTGCCGTTTTTGGTGGTATCGGTCTTGTTGCTCACTTCCGGCTGAATATGGGTAGTTATGAAACCATCTTTGTTTACAGTTGGGGTCACTCCTAATTTAATCCCCACCTCAACATAGATGACGGAGATAATGGGCATGCTGCCGGTAGTAGGCTGCGAGCTTTCGACAGCCAGCTTGTCCCCGATAAGGATTTGCGCCTTTACCCCGTCCAAGGTGGCGATACGCGGGCTTGCCAGCAGCCGGCCTTTTTTCTTTTCGATTAAATGGTTGATAATTCCCTGAAGATTGACGCCGTACCTGCCGGTAGTAATCCAGAAATTTGAATGGTCGTAGAGCTTTTCGGAAGGCAGCAGGGTCTTAGCTCCCCAGTCAACACCGAGGTTGGATGAATCATCGCGGTTAATCTCCAGTACCTGCACTTCAAACATAACCTGCGGCGGCGGTGTATCAATTTTTGCCAGCAGTTGCTCCACCTGTCTGTATATATCGGGAGTGCTCATAATCACCAGGATATTGCGCAGCGGATCGGTTTTAATCTGTTCTTCCGGGACCAGGGCACTCAGCAGCGGTCTGGCCTGATCGACCTTTAGATAGTTGAGCTGTACCACTAGCGGTCCCTGAAGATCAGTTTCAGGTTCGGGCGCAGGCTGCAGTTGCAGTCCGGGCTCCGGCTCAGCGCCCGGTTCCAGGCCGGAGGCGGTGACATGCCCTGCCTGGCCGGTAGTCCCAGGGGTTGTTCCGGATTCATTTTCCGGCAAACCGCCAATGCTTACTGCAGCCTGCCGGTCAACAGCCGTATCCGGCAGGACTGCCGGCGGTGCCGGGGAGGCCTGAGCAAGCCAGGGCAACAGAAAGAGCAGCAATAGGAAGGTGAAGAAGGTAGTACGATACCGGCGGCAATGGTACACTCGATTCACCGACTTTCAGTTAGTAGGAGTAGGAGTTGATAAAAAGAAAGAAGCCTCCTGCGAATAACCGACAGGGGCTTCTTATTGATCCCGGCAAACAGCCGGAACTACATGCAAAAAAACATGCAGCCAAATCCCCTTCCCATCTCTCGCAGGTCAACGGTGATTGTTGTACAGGCAGTTCTCCTGGCTTAGGCTCATCGCTCCTCCAAACCTTCCCAAGACGATCGTCTCAGTGGCATATCATGGATTCGCTCCCCATTACAGTGGCGGGACCGCACCGGCTTTTAACCGGTTTCTCTATTATGTCCTTGCGGACACCTGTACCTGGAAATATTTATTTTTTGTTTAGTTGTCTGTTTTCTAAATTTTATCATAAATGGATAACTTTGTCGAAAGTTTTTATCCTACTAAATTCGACAAACTTTTTATGGAAACTTTGAGCCGATACTGTGCCTGGTATTGCGCTGGCAGGTAGTGGGAGTATTAATTATTCCGCACATAATTTTTAACAATTTCGTACATGGAGTCGGCAAAGGTCTTTACGGGAACAGGGGCGAACTTTGCGATTTGCTGACGTTCTTCCAACACGGTTCCCTGTTCACTGACCACCTTTATCGCGGTAACTGCATAGGTTTTGTCTCTGGTCTTAAATGCCATCCAGATTTCGCTGTAGGCGACTTTGTCTTCTGCTGTCAGTTTTTCCTGATATTTGTCATGTAAATTGCCGATAAGCTTCGGATCGGTAAAGATGGTTTTGGTCAGAACATGGACCAGGTTGTTATCGGCTTCATCAACCTTAAGCGAGGTATGGTCAAAGGCAAAAATGCCAATATCATTCTTGAATACCTGCACCCAGCGCTGTCGCTCGATCTCCGCTTCGCTGGGCTTGGGCCGGACACTGAGCTCCCAGTCCAGCGGCGAATTAGCAGGAGGCTCCTCCGCCTGCACGGGAACGGCCGCAAGCAGAAGCAAGCACAAAGCGAACAGCAGTATTTGTTTTGTCATGTAAGACTCCTTTCATCTACCTGCATATATCGCAACTATCTGCGTGGGCGATAACATTTACTTTCACGTCATAAAAAGTACTTCCCTTCCCTTTATCAGTAAGTCTTTGAGAAGTCAGCACATTGACCGACCGATCGCCTACAGCATGTTCGATCCACCACACGCCTTCGGTTACAACAACTGATTCCGGTACTTTCGCGCTGGTTTTCAGCGTAAAAACCGCTTTGCCGCGTTCGTTATAAACAACAATAAGCTGACCGTCTTTTAAGCTTTTCTTAGCGGCATCTGCCGGGTTCATTTGCAGGATCATTGTATTGTTTTTCGTCAGGTCTTCCCGTTCATTAAAGGACGAATCCAATATCCGGGCATCGGGCGAATTAATCAGCCAAAACTCTGCGTTGTCGCCATAAGGCTCAAGATATCTTGGCAAGGGTTCCTCTTCTCTGGGATTTATTATTTCAATTTTTCCTGACGGTGTTTGAAATTGCAGCTTATAATCGTCAGGCAGCGGCAAGTCCACCGGATATCCTTGCCGCAGTTTTTCCATTTCGGTTTGCTCCAGCCAGGGAGTGGGATTGGCCAGAATACTGTCAATCAGGGCTTCCTCGGTCTGCTGAAAGAACGGCTCCTTGATTCCCATCGCCGCAGCTAGGAGGCAGAATACCTCCCAATTGGATTTTGACTGCCCTACCGCGTCAATTACCTTGAGAGCACGCTGTACGACATAATGCCCGTAGGCACGGTATATATCACTGTGTTCGAGGGAAGTCGTCGCCGGTAATACCACATCTGCGTAGTTAGCCGTGTCGGTCATGAACCGTTCATGCACTACGGTAAAAAGTTCTTCCCGGGCTAAGCCCTGCAGGACCCGGTTTTGATCAGGAGCTGTTATGGCCGGATTGGAGCTGTGCACATATAGCCCCATTACCGGAGGATCCTTTACTTCATTCAGGGCATGTCCCAATTCATTCATGTTGATCAGCCGCGGCGTACCTTTCTGCAAGTCTTCCCGGGTGATTAATTTGGTGTCAAAGGCACCTGCCGTAGTTGTGCCGGTCAATACGCCGCCACCGCTTTTTTGCCATGCACCAATCACCGCCGGCAGACAAGTAAGAATCCGTACGGTCATTGCTCCGTTGCCATAGCGGGATAAACCACTCCCCATTCTGATAAACGGGGCCTCTGCCGCAGCATACTGTCTTGCCAGCTCCTCGATTGTACCGGCAGCAATTCCGGTTATTTTGCTGACTGCTGCCGGTGTATACTGAGGCAGCACCGTAGCTGCCAGTTCCTCATACCCCTGCACGTATTGCCTGATAAAATGCTGGTCTGCCAGCTTGTCGCGCGCAATAACATGCATCATGCCCAGCGCCAAAGCCCCGTCGCTACCCGGACGAACCAGTATGACCTGATCGGAAATTTTCGCAGTAGGCGTTTCATAAGTATCAATCAGCCATACTTTAGCGCCCTTGGCCTTGGCGATATGTATATCATGCATAATATGAATATCTGTCGCCAGAGCGCTGATACCCCACAAAATGATCAGATCACTGGCTTGCAGCTCGCCGGGGTGTGGCGCTATAGTTTGCCCCATTACAGCTTTCCAGCCATAGTCCTTGGCTGGCGAACAGATTGTCCGCTCCAGCCGGGATGCACCCAGGCTATAGAAAAAGGGATGACCGGCATTGCGCTGAACAAGTCCCATTGTGCCGGCATAAGAGTAGGGCAATATTGCCTCCGCCCCATATTGAGCAATAATTCCCTGCCATCTATCAGCAATGATGCCAATGGCTTCTTCCCAGGAAACCGGCGTGAAGGCGCCGCTGCCCTTGGGACCGGACCGCAGCAATGGCGTTAAAAGTCTCCGCTTAGAATAAACTGTTCTTTCATAATGAGCCATTTTAGGACAAAGTGTCCCGCGTGTGAACGAATGCTCCGGATCGCCCTGGACTCTAACAACCGTTTCACCCTCTTTATAGATAAGCAAGCCGCAGGTGTCAGGACAATCATAGGGACAAACAGACCGCAAGATTTCCATGAAATTCTCTCCCTTGTTGTTTGAAGGTTTGATTTTCTATGGCTATTATACCATAAAAATACAAATTATTACGGTTGCCATCCAACAACAAGCGATTAATGAAACCAAGTCCGCACAGGATGGCGGTCAAAAAACAGGAAAACTATCGGAATAACAATAAGGTAAAAACGGTAGATGAGAGCAAGCCGCCAATAAGCACCCAGGCCATGCTCACCCTGGTCTCGGCACCCTCGCTCAAAGCCAGGGCAGTGGGCAGCATGCCGACCACCATGGTCAGGGTAGTCATGCAGATAGGCCTTAAACGGGTTTTGCCTGCCTCCACCAATGCTTCATAGGCGCTCATGCCCCGCCCCATCAGTGTCAGTGTGTAATCCAGCAGCAGAGTGCCGTTTTTGGCCACCAGCCCGTCCATGACTAAAAAGCCGACAAGGGAATAGACATTGATGGTATTATTGGTAAAAAGCAAAAACAACAGGCTCCCGATTAATCCCAGCGGCAGCGATAACATCCGGATAACAGGCGTGAAGGCCGATTCATAGAGCACAGCCAGCAGCATATATACCAGCAGGAGAGACAAAACCAACGCCTGGATAATTTCTCCGTAGCTGCTGTCCATCTCGGCCGCCTGCCCGCCAAAACGGTAGGTGACGCCTTCCGGCAAGGCGTCCTCTTTTAGCAGGCTGTCCAGCTCCTGCAGCACCTCGTTTAAGGGACGGTCAGTTATATTGGCCTGCACAATAAGGGAACGCTGCTTATTCAGCCGGGTAATGCCGACAGGCCCCACCCCCTCTTCAATCCGGGCCACATCCCCCAGAAACACCATTTTGCCATCGGCTTTAACCGGAATAGTGGTCAGATCGGAGGGTTTAAAATATTCGCTGCCTTTTAGCCGGACGACAATATCGGTGTCACGCCCGTTATTGTTGCTGTCATTGGGCAGCACTCCGGCCTTTTTGCCATTAATCGCGCCGGCAAAAGCCTCTTTAACGTCCTGTACCGAGGTAGTAAAGAATTTCAGTTTTTCCCGGTCAACTGTCAGCTTAAATTCAGGAACCCCTACCCGATAGTTGCTGCGGATCTCCTTGGTGCCCTCAATGTTGGCCAGGATGGCCTGCAGTTGATAGGAGGCCCTGACTAAATCAGCCATATCTGATCCTAAGAGATAAATTAAAACCGGAGAGTGTATCTCGGCACCGCCTGTCGAAATACCGGCCACCGATGACTCGGTTTCATAAACCCGCACTGAGGCATGAGCAAGCTGGCGGCGGGCAAAGTTTCTGACATCCTCGGTAATTTCCCAAATACTGCGGTCCCGTTCTCTTTTCCCCACAAGCTGTACGGTCAGCCTGCCCCAGTTGCTGCTGCTGCCGCCGACATTACTCAGACAGTAGGTTACTTCCGGAATTGTCAGGATATATTGCTCCAACTGACTGATCACCGCATCGGTCATTTCCAGGTTCTGTCCCACAGGCAATTCGACACTGACCCGGAAATTGCTTTCATCTGTCCGCGGCATATATTCGGCCCCGATTACCCCGAGAGGAATCAGGGCGACAGTACCAACCAGCAAAATAAGTACACCGGCAATCACTCTCCTGCCATGAGCCAGACTCCGGCGCAGCAGCTTTTCGTACTTATCAACAGCGGCTGTTTCCAGCCTGTCCATAAAAGTCCAGATCCTTCCGCTAACCGGGGCTGCCCCGGAGGAAAATAGCCGTGCGGCCAGCATCGGGGTTAAGGTAAAAGAAATGAACAGTGAAAACAAAGTGGCAAATACAATGGTCAATCCAAATTGGCGAAAATACTGCCCGGTCATATCGGTCATAAAGGCGATGGGCAAAAACACCACCACATCACACAGGGTAATGGCGATGGCCGCTGTGCCGATTTCGTTGCGCCCCTCTTCGGCAGCCACGGCCGGCGGTTTGCCCAGTTGCAAATGTCTATGGATATTCTCCAGGACAACAATGGCATCATCCACTAATATTCCGATACACAACGCCATGCCCATCAGGGACATCATATTAAAGGTAAAGCCTGCCGCATACATAACCAAAAAAGTGGAAATCAGCGATGTCGGGATGGCAATCATGACGGCAACTGTTGATCGCCAGCCGCGCAGAAATAAAAATAATACCAGGCCGGTAGTCATGATGCCCTCAAACAGGGCAATCAGGGTATTATGCAAGGCGTTGTCAATATAATTGGCGTCATTGGTTACCACAATAAACTGATATTCCGGATATTCGTCCTGCAGTGCCGCCAGTTCCCGCTGCACCGCTTTAACTGTGTTGACAATATTGGCATCACTGTTTTTATATACCTGCAGGGTGATGGCATCATCCCCGTTTACCCGCCCATAGCGGGTGGCACGGCTGTCCTGCCCGGTTATCTCGGCAATCTCGGTTAAGGGTATGGCACCGCCGCCGCTATTGGCAAGATATACCCGCTTGATTTCTTCGGCAGACTGGTAGCGGGCCGCTAAGCGCACATCACTTTCCTGCGTCGCGGAATACACGGAACCGGCAGGCAAGAGCAGGTTATCGCCTTTAATACGCTCGGCAATCTGATTTAGTGACAGGTTATACAAGGCTAGTTTGTCACGGTCAACCAGTACGGCGATTTCCCGGTCACGACCGCCGCCGACGGCCACATCGGATACACCGCCGGCCCGCTGGAGCCGCTCTTTAAAAATTTGGTCGGCTTTGCCATAGATGTCGGACAATGGGTATTTTGCTTTTACCGCAATTTCCATAACCGGCACAGCATTGGCATCCCGCCGGCTTATCACCGGTTCCTCCACCTCCACCGGCAGTTTTTTCCGCACCCGGTTGATGGCCTTGGAAGCGTCGATGGAGGCAATATCGCCATTGGCCATATAGTCAAATTCCAGGACGATCGTAGCCCGTTCCGGCTTGGCAATGGCAAGAATCCGCTTTAAATGCGATAAGGAAACCAATTCCTGCTCCAGTGGCTTGACCACCATTTCCTCAACTTCTTCCACGCTGGCGCCGGGATATTCAACAGCTATGGAAAAATAGGGACTGTTCAGGGCCGGCAGCAGCTCCACACCGATACGGAAAAAGCTGTATAGCCCCAGCACGACGAACAGCATGACAATCATGGTTATGCCGACAGGACGCTGAATAGAAAACCGGGTGATGTTCATAGCTGCGTATCCACCTCAACCACCATACCCGGTTTAAGCCGGGATACATTACTGACGGCCACCCGTTCTCCTGCGTTAATGCCTGTAAGCAGTTCCACGGCCTCATCATTGCGTTGTCCGGTTGTCACCAGGCGCTGCTTGGCCTGATTTTTGTCATCAATGACAAATACATACTGCTTGCCGTTTTTTTCTGTAACCGCGGTTTTCGCCACAAACAAAGTCTGCTCTCTAAGCAGCCCGGCAATACCGGCATGGGCGAACATACCGCTTTTGACGTCAGCATCTGCCGGGGTTAACGCCAGCCTGACAGTAAAGAGCCGGGTTTGGGCATCGGCTGCCGGACTGATATAAATAATGCTGCCAGGATACTCCTTCCCCAGTGAATCAATGGCAACCATTACCTGCATGCCACTCCGGATTTGCGCGGCGTTCTGCTCGGAAACCAGGCAATCAACATAGCTGCTGCTATTATCAACAACCGTCAGCAGCTTTTGCCCGGCCTGCACAAAGGCTCCTGCCTCCACCTGCCGGTAACCGATGATGCCGTCCCGCGGTGCCCGCAGCAGCCGGTCTTCCCGCTGTTTCTCCAAGGCTTCCAGGCCGTATTTGGCTTTAGCCAGCACTGCCTGTTTGCTTTCCAAAACCGCCGGAACGCCACTTGGCATCGACTGTTCCTTTAGTACGTCCAGGGCTGCTTTCGCATTGACCATTTGCTGTTTGGCCGTATCCAGCGTTTCCCGGGAAATGGCCCCCATATTGTACAAGGCTTCATACCGCCGGTAATTAGCAAGATTCCGCTCATAATCGGCCTCGGCTTTTTGATAATCGGCAGCAAATGCGGCTTTGATTTCGATACTGTCCGCTCCGGCCTGCCGGATAGCGGCTGTTGTCTGGGCGATCACCAGCTCGATATCCGCCAAATCCTGCACAACGAGTATTTGCCCGGCTGTTACTTGCTGGCCTAATTCTACGGCAACCCGGGTAATATGCCCCGCATATTTAGGCGCAATATCGACCTGCGCCGCCGCCACCGTTTGCCCGCTTAGTACAATTCTTGATAACATATCCTGCCGCCGGACTGTCTCTACCGCTACCAAGGGCTTGACTGCGCTGGCTTTTGTCGTATTTCCCGGACTGCTATGGCTTTTCCAGAAGAACAGGCCTCCGGCAAAAACTGCTGCCACCACCACAATCCCCAGCATCTGCCGGCACTTTTTGCTATGTATAATTTTTTCCATCAGTAATGTGTGTTCACTCCATTCCTTAAAGCTGCCGTTATCGCGGTAACAGCCGGAATCGGTTAGTCGCCTTACGGAAGATAACGAACCAAGTGTTCAATGTCTCCCCCAGCGGGGTAAAGGCACGGCAAGCCCATGATGCGCTAAATAACCGCCAACTGATTGTTGGCGGTTATTTATTTTACAGCTTATGATTCCAGGCCAGGGTCCAGTTAAAGGGCAAATCCCAATAATCAAAACCACGATGGATTATAGCATTGAAAAGCCCCTCCCTGAAATTCAGGAAGGGGCAACAGAACACAATAGCGTCGTTCCTATTCTACCCTGGCGACGTTTATAGCAGCCGGGAAAATCATACGCTCCAAATCCCCTCCTCATCGCTCGTGAGTAAAACGGTGATTGTCAGACAGGCAGTTCTCCTGGCTCTGGATCATGGCTTCCCCAAACCTTCCCAAGACGATTTTGTCTCAGTGGCATACCTTGGGTTTGCTCCCCATTACAGTGGCGGGACCGCGCCGGTTTTTCACCGGTCTTCCCTATTAAGCCTTTTCAGGCACCTGGCCAAATACTATGAAATTTTTACAATTATCACTCAAATAGTACCATGCCGTATAAGGTCTGTCAAGCTTATCCTGTTGTTGCTGCTTACAAGCAACTGTTCCCTCTTACCGCTCTGCAGCCTTCACGGTTTCTTCGTTATTCACTTGTTCGTCCGGCACATATTTTTCCACATTAATTTGCAGAGGAAAAAGAATGGAGCAGGCCACCGCCTGATTATCGCTGGTGTAAGCCGGGCTGAACACGGACTGTTTCATTGAATCAATGACGGCCTGATCAAATAATGCATCGCCGGAGCTTGTGATTATTTTTATATCACTGTCTATGATTCCGATTGCCGATACGGTTGCCTTTACCTTCACCATTATGGTTTGTTCCGAATATTTTTCCCGTAAGTCGTCCGAAAGTGAAACCGGAGCCAAACTAATAATTTTAGGAGGAGTCACCGGCGAATTGTTATTTGCCATAACCGGAACAGCCAGGCTGATAAGAATTACTAAAAAGCCGGCAATAAGTAATTGCATTTTGGGGAAATATTTCATAAAACCACCCTCTCTTTTCTTGCCGCAATGCCTGGTGACAGCTTAGCCATTCAAGCGAAAGGATACGGGAATTGTGGTGACGCACGCGACTGCCCGCCCGGTATCCCGGTTGCGGGCCGGTACAAACCGCCATTGCCGTACGGCTTCTATCGCCGCCTGATCCAGGGAAGCATGCCCGGATGTCCGTAACAGAACTACATTTGCCGGATTCCCGTTCTCCAGAACCTGCACTTTCACCACCACAGTTCCATTTATTCCGGTTTGCCTGGCCGCCTGCGGATAAACAGGCTCTACCCTGCTCAGTACGCCGGGCGGGGCTATCCCGCCGCCGGTGCTGCCGGTTGAAGCACTGCCGCCGGTCGCCGGCACCGCCGCAGCCGGCTGTGCCTCAGCTTCGTCAACAGCCGGTCCGGATGACGGCGCAGCCGCCGGAGCAGGATTAACGGCCAGCGGCTGCGGGATAACCGGGGCTCGGGGGACCGGAGCCTGAGCGGCGACTGCCGGCTGCGGATTAGGTTGCTGCACGGCAGGTGCCGGTATATTTGGTGCGGCAGCAGCCGCCACCTGCGGTTCATTTTGGAAATCCAGCTCGATAAGTTGTTCATTGATAACAACCTTAGGAAATAAACCGGCGAACAAATGCCCGGAACCTGCCAGCAATAAAAAGTGAACAAAAACAGATACCGTTATCGCCCGCCGCCAGCTCATACTGCCCACCATACCCATTACCTCGCTTTCGTTTCGGCTGCTACCGCCACCCGGCGGGCGCCCGCCATCTTCAGTTCATCCAGAACGTTAATAACCTGACCATATTCCACTTGCTTATCAGCCCGGAGGACAAATACTTTGTCAGGCTGACCGGCTATCTCCATCCCTACCCGCTTTTTTAGCAGCGTCAGGGGTAATTCTTCCTGTTCAAACAATATCCGCCCATCCTTGGTGACGGTTACAGTAATATTGCGCTGTGTATCCTGCTGCACGGCCGCCGCCTGGGGCAGGCTGACCGGCATAGTATGCTGCTCCACCATGTACAGGGTGCTCATCATGAAAAAGACCAGCAAAAAAAATATGATATCAATCATCGGAATAATCATCAGCTGCGGCTGTTCTGCCACCCTTAGGCTACGCAATCTCATGATCTTGCCTCCGCACCGGCCATTTCCGCAGCGAAGCGATAACTACGGCACTGGTTTGTTCCATATCGGTAACCAGACGATCCAGAAGCTGGGCAAAGATAATATTGGCGACAAACGCCAGCACTGCGACGCACAGTCCGGCAGCAGTCGCCACCAGTGCCTCTCCAACCCCGCCGGTAATGGCCATCGGCTGTCCGGACTGGATATTAAGTACACTAAAAGACTGAATCATCCCAATAACGGTCCCCAGCAAACCAAGTAAAGGAGCCAATGTCACGATACCGCTCAGATAATTAAGATAGGCTCTGAGCCGTGCTGCAGTAATCGTAGCCGCATCCTCCAGGGCTCTATGTACATCATCCCCCTGCTGATAAGCCTGCAGCCCCTGCAAGGTTATCTGGGATATTGCCGCCGGCATTTGCTGGCAAAAATGTATAGCCTCGTTCAGATTCCGCTCGGCCAGCAGCGGCTTAAGTCTTTCCAAAAACTCCACCCCGTTGGTGGACAACCTCCGATAATACCAGTATCGTTCCACACTAATGGTTACAACCACCAGCGAACAAAGCGCCAAGAGATACATTACCGGTCCGCCTTTGTGAAACAGGGCTAAACTTTGGGTCAAAAAATCCATTGTGACATCTTCCCCCTTGCCATTCCCGCAGCAGTGCAACCTGCTTCCAGGTATTTAGAAATAGATTATAACGGCAAACGTTGCAACCGTTTACATTCGAAATGATAATCATTGTATATATAAAGATTATCATTCTCATTAGTAGTATAACGTATGACACTGAAAATTTCAAACCTATTTCTTTAATTTAACATATCTTTTCTCCTGTACCATTCATCCCATTTCCAATATATATTCTGCGTAAAGAATAGGAAAGGGGCCGGGGGGAGCGTATTGCGGCGGTATTGCCGGTATCCTAAGCAACAGGCCCCTTTCCTGATTAAGGAAGAGACCTGTTGCGATACAAAATACTATGGATACTTTTTTCCGGCCTTAGTCTTTATGACCATGTCCATTACCATGGCAGTGGCCTTTATGGCCGTGACCGTGGGCATGCGTATGGCAATGTCCCTTGTGGTGGTGTCCATGGCCATGCGCACAGACATGTCCGTGCGGCGGATGAGCGATAGCTGAGCGGAGATGGGCTACATAAATATCCTGAATGGCAGTGTTTTCACCCAGACCATGGAAATATACATCAACCGCGAAGCCTGCCGCCGCCAGCTGTGATTTAGCGGAATCCTCCTCCTCACCGGCCATATCATTTGTAGCATGATCGCCAGCCACTAATAAGAACGGCATCAGGGTAACCTGCTTCACCTGTTTTTGTTTGAGCTTACCAATAATCGATTCCAAAGACGGAAAGCCTTCCACCGTGTAGATAAAAACGTTATTGAGCCCGGCCTCTTCCAGTTTCAGCTGCAACGCCGCATAGGCCGCATTGCCGGGATGTATCCCGCCATGTCCCATAAGGACGACAGCCTTGTCCGGCGCAGCGGCAGGCAGCTGATGCACCAAGGCTCTTATGGCAATTTCGTAATCATCAGGATGGTCGTCCACTCCCATGCTATAGAGCAGCGGGCGGCCTAACCGGATTGTGGCAAAGGCTTTTTCTTTGGCATGGGCATAGTGGCTGACCAGTCTTTTAACTTTGTCATATTCAGCACCTGGCACAATATGCAGGGGCTGGAGATAGACTTCCTGGTAACCTTCTGTGTGGAGCCGTTCCAAGGCCTGCCTTTCATTGTCAATTTGAACCCCATCCCGCTCAGCTATCCGTTTAATGACAGTACGGGAAGTAAAAGCCCGGCGCACTTCATAGCCCGGAAAAGCCTCGCGAATACGGTTCTCGACACTTTCAATATTCAACTTTAAGGTTTCCGGATAAGAAGTACCAAAACTAACAACCAGGATAGCTTTCTTGTTTGCAGCTTGTTCTTGTGACATAACCTATTTCCTCCTCATTTTTCGCAATTGTCAATAGTATAACTTCCCGACAAGAATTGTCAATCCTATGGTGTGCAATTCTCAGACTTACAGATTCATTTTATAGCCTAACTGAAAGGTCCTTCCCATGGTGTAGTATTCGGAGGTTGAATGGGAGGTAATATCCTTGCGGTCAAATATATTATCCACCGTTAAATAAATTTCTCTGTCAGTTGCCACCTTATAGCTGATATTGGCACCGGTTAACAGCATTGGCTTAATACTGCCGCCTGCATCGGTATCACGCTCACGATCGGCTAAATAAGTAGCCGTAAGTGCCGCCTTCCATTTTTCATTAGCATAGTTTATTCCGCCGTTTAGTTGCAGCTTGCCATAGTATCTATGCCAGCCTTTGCTCTTTCCCTCCTTATCGGTTTCGTATTTTTGGGGATTGCTGTAGGAAATACCCCAGTTGGTATGCCAGCCGCCGCCATTGTCAATACTGCAGGCTAATTCAATCCCGGTATTCTTTATGTCTTCATTGCTAGTCTCAAACAGATCTGTGTCCGCTTTATAAGTCGTTGAGATACTGTCATCTATCTCATAATTGAATACGGCTAACCGCCAGGCATGGGTATCGGTATTGCGTTTTAACCCCATTTCATAATGCTTGCCTTGCTGTGGCTTAACACTGGGATTACCTTTTACCCGGCCGGCTGTGCCATATATCTGGGTAAAGGTTGGCATCATGAAGGACATGCCGGCATTAGCATAAAAGCTGGTATTTTCCTCTAATTTTTTCAGGTATTGAAGCTGCGGGGTGAACTTACTATAGTTCCGATTGTCCACAGCCCCCCTTGTCCAGGTTTCGCGGGCGCTAAGAATAATATTGGATGAGGTATCCAGTTTATGGTCATATTGCCCGTAAATAGAATATACATTGCGGTCAAACGCCCGTCCGTCCCAGGCACCATTGTCTACTTTTTCTTTCGATTTGTAGCTTTCGCGCTGAGCGTTAAAACCGACAAGCAAAGTGTCCCCGAAAAACTTCCAGGTATTTTGCACATCCAGGCCGACAGTTTTGTCTTTGTCAGCGCCATTGGTTATGGAAGGGGTACCCAGTTGCTCATACTTGCTGGTACTGCCTTTGCCGGTAGTTTTCCAATACTCAGTTTTCCTGTTATCCAGTTCTTTTTGATTAAAATAAAAAGCAGCTTTAACATTATCTTGTTTATAGTTTAGTTGCATCCGGTTATAAGTGGTATCAAAATTACTGGTCGAACTCAGACTGCCAACAGTTGCCTTATTTGCGGCTTCCGCATGGCGGTAAAAGTACGTTGAGTCACTGGTACCGTAGGAATGGCTAAAATCCCAATTGTCATCAAAGGTATAGCGCCAGGATAAGGCTTGCCGGTCATTACCGGAAAAATCATAATAGCGCTTGGGTACATAGCTAGCCTTGGACGGATCGCTGCTTCTGGTAAAACCGCCTGATATATGGTCAATTTCATCGGTTTTGTTAATCGAATAGTTTATGCCGAATTTGCCGGCCTGCAGGCTGACATTATGGTTTTGCGTGCCATTATTGCCGGCAGCAACTGTGATACTGTTGCTTTTCTTACTCTTGCTGATAATATTGACAACGCCGCCGGTTGCTTCGCTGCCATACAGGACAGAGCCGCCACCACGGATAATTTCGATTTTCTCAATATCATCCAGCGGAATGTCTTCTAAATTATAACGGCCATGAAGATTGAGCGGTACGCCGTCCATAAGCACCAAAGTCCCTTTTTCCACACCCCGGATAATAACTTTACTGGTCATCGTACCCTGGGCATTACCCATTGGTCCCTGAGCATGGTAGATAATCCCTTCACTATACTTCAGCGCCTCAATTACGCTGGTTGCGCCTGTTGCCTTTAACTCTTCCTGAGTATACACACTAACTGCCGCCGGTGTATCCAGGTCCCGGGTTGCATAACGCTGTGCGGTTATGATAACAGGGTCAAGAGTAAAGGCATCCTCCTCTTCTGCCGCACTCACAGTTCCTGCCGACAGCAGCACTGCAGCCGGAACTAACATACCAATTGCAATTTTTCGTGTGAATGCAGTCCTGCTTACTAATTGCTTCATGAGACACTCTCCTTATGCAATTTGTGAATAACGCCTATTCACTGTACCGTCCGTACAATCGCGCATTTCCGATCTTTTCTCTATTCCCGCACCTTCTCCATGGTCCAGACACTAATGGCCAGCAGCCCCACAATATACCCCAGCATAACCAGCCAGGACACAGCCGCCGGTTCACCGCCGCTACCGATGGCCCTGAGGGCATGGCTGGCATGGGTCAGCGGCAAAAGCTCCAGTACCCACTGGACAAAAGCCGGTAATTTATCAATGCGGAAAAAGGTGGCACACAAAAACGACATGGGCAGCAGTACATAGGTGCTGAAGTTGCCCATATCTTCATGGGAATTAATAAGCATTGCGGCCACAAAACCCAAGGCCGAAAAAACAAGGCAATTTAGTAGAATAACAAGCCAAAACAGCAGGTTAAGCTGGAATTTCGCCCCAAATAAATAAGCCAGCACAATAATAATCAGAGAAGAAATAATGCCACGCAAGGTTCCTGACAGCACCTTGCCAAGGATAAAAGCCAGGGAGCTAATCGGGGCAACCAGATATTCTTCCAGCGTTTTATGATATAAGCGGCTCATGTTGAGCGGTGAAGCAACTGAGTTAAAGCTGATATTCATAGAGTTAAGGGCCAGAATGCCCGGCACAATAAAATCCAGGTAGTTTCCCTGACTGACCTGCACACTCCGGCCTACACCCCAGCCAAAAGCCACCAGGTACAATACCGGCGTAATCATCCGGGAAAAAATAAAGGTTCCCAGGCGCCGCTGCAGGACAATCCAGTCCCGCCAAAATACGGTTGCAATATCTGTCAGCATTAGTCCACCACCTTCCTGCCGGTCAGCTCCACGAAAACATCTTCCAGGTTGGAACGCCGAATGGTGGTCGTCATGGTCAAAGTGCCGGCAAAGGCGGCGGCTTCTTCCCGGCTGTGAAAGAACTTAGTTTGGCGGCCTTCATCAATATTCCACTCGACAACATAAACACCGAGACGCTCACACAACGCGGCCGGACTGTCCAGGGCAATCATGCTGCCTTTTTCCAAAATGGCTACCCGCCCGCACAAAAACTCGGCTTCTTCAATATAGTGGGTTGTCAGCATAACGGTCAGCTTGTCATGCGCCATACGTCTGATTAAGTCCCACAACCGCCGCCGCACCTGCGGGTCAAGGCCTACTGTCGGTTCATCAAGAAATAAGACCTTGGGCTCGTGCAACAGGGCCCTGGCAATCATCAACCGCCGTTTCATGCCGCCGGAAAGGGCTTGCACCTTATCGTTGGCGCGTTCGGTCAGTTCCACATACTCTAAGAGCTCAGGAATTTTCCGGGCGCGCTGCGGTGGCGGAATATGCTGCAGCCTGCCATGCAGTTCCAGGTTTTCCCGGACGGTCAAATCGGCGTCAAGATTGAAATGCTGCGGCACAATGCCAATGACCGGCTTAACCTTTTGCTCATCCTGCGGCAGCTGCCAGCCCTGAATGCTCAGCGTACCGGCTGTAGGACGGGTTAACATGGTCAGCATCCTGATCATTGTCGTTTTGCCTGCCCCATTCGGCCCCAGCAAGCCGAAAATCTCTCCCTGGTTAATGTCCAGCGATACTCCGTCAACGGCCGTCCGGCTGCCGAAGCGTTTGACCAAATTTGCTATATGAATCATTTTTGCAACCTCTTTACACGCTTCTTATCTATATACGCGCTAAGTGTTTCACAAACTATCCATCAGTGATCAGGCGGATTCCGGGGTTATGTTCTTAGCCTAAACACCACCGGCATAGTGGTTTGGCAGACAATGGTCTGGCCTGTTTCCCGCAGCTTGGCCGGAACAAAGCGCCAGCGCCGCACCGCATCCGCAGCTGCATTATCCAGCAGTTCCGAACCGCTGGACCGGAAAACATATACCTGCCCCGCCTGTCCGTTGGCCAGAATTTCAATTTTAAGCACTACCGTCCCTTCAATTCCTGCCCGGCGGGCTTGCTCCGGATAGTTTGGCTCCCGCTGTGACAATATTCCTGGCGGAATGACCCCGCCGGCCTTGCCACTGCCACTGCCGCCTCTACCGCCGCCTTGACCGCTGCCGGCAGCAGCGCTTCCGTCCGAGCTTCCCCCGCCGCTGCCGCCTGCCGGGGCACTGGCGGCAACCGCACTCGCATCAACCGCAACAACCGCCATATCGCTGGCAGCCACTACCGCCTCCGGCAGCACCGGATCAGCTGCTGCGACTGGCTGAACTGCCGCAGGCCGCACCACCGGCACAGGCTGCGGCATAGCCGGCAAGATTTGCTGGCTGGCAGGAGCTGCCGCCGGTTCGGTATCTGCCAGCAGCGGTCCTTCCGCCCAATCGGTTAACTCCAGTTCGATAACTGTCTCCGGTATAGGTTCAGGCAGTACAGCCCGGCCGGCCAGCCAGCCGACGCCGATTAACACAATACTGTGCAAAACCAAAGAGATAAGCATCGCTTTTCGCCAACGCCAATCCGCCGCCCAATCCATTACTTATCCTTCCTTTCAGTAGCGATAGCCACCCGGTGGGCTCCCGCCAGTTTCAACTCGTCAAGAACCGCTACCACTTTGCCATATTCGGCTGTTTTATCAGAACGCAGGATAAAAACCAGATCCTGTTGCTTGGCCATCTCCAGCTTTACCCGCTTTTGCAGCAGTTCCAGCGGTATATCTTCCTGTTCAAACATAATCCGCCCCTCTTTGGTAACCGCAATGGCCACACTTTGAGGCTTGTCGCTCTGCGCCGAAGCAGCCTGCGGCAGGTTAACAGGTATTGTCTGCTGATCAACCATATAGAGAGTGCTCATGATAAAAAACACCAGCAAAAAGAAAATAATATCAATCATAGGAATAATCATTAATTTTGGCTGATGCCCGGAGCGCAAATTACGCAATTTCATGACATTTCTCCTGTTTTGCATACCCAAGCAACAGCAGGCAGGTCTTTTCGATATTGGTGATAAGATCATCCAGCCGATGATTAAAATAGCTATACAGCAGCATAGCCACAGTAGCCACACACAAGCCGGTGGCTGTTGCAATAAGAGCTTCCCCCACGCCGCCGGTAATGGCCTGCGGCTGACCTGCTTTGATATTCATAACACTAAAGGAGCTAATCATGCCGATAACCGTACCCAATAGGCCAAGCAGCGGTGCAATAGTTACCACTGTGTCCAAATGATTCAGGTTCGCCCGTAAACTGGCGACAGCCAGAGAAGCCTCACCTTCCAGCACACTTTCTATATTCGCGCAACCGCGCTGAATGTGGCCAATGCCTTTGGCGGCAACCATAGCGGCAATACCTTGGGTCTGCCGGCATAATTCACCGGCTGCCGTCCAGTCGGCACGTTCCAGTAAAGGAGTGATCCTCTCGGTAAAATCGTGTATATCGGCTTTCATTTTTCTATAATACAAGAAACGTTCCACGCCGATGGTTGCCGCCAGCAGCGAACAGGCCAAAAGCAGATACATGACCGGGCCGCCTTGCTGAAATATATGGAAACACTCTGCAATAAAACTCATGTTTACGCCTCCGTTAGGTCAATAAAGTTCTCTCTTTTACATCGCTTTTTATGACAAATTTTTGACAATGTGCATAATGTTGTGCTCTGACAGCTCCCGCAGGCTGTAATAGACAGAGCCCATCTCCCTCGCTACCGTCCGCGCCAGACCAAGTTTGACAAAATCACTTTCAGTATCAATGACCACACTGTGCACACCGGTTTTATGTATTTTTCCGGCTACTTTGAGGGCATCGGCCATGCCGTCACCGCCTGTAGTGGTGGTATTAGCCCGCCCGTCGGTAACAAGCACCAGTACCGGCTTCATTTCCCGGTCTTTTTGCCGGCGGGAGGCCAGCACCCTCAAGGCCGCCGTCAGCCCTTCAGCCAGCGGTGTTTTACCGCCTGTAGGCAAATATCGCAGGCACTTTTGCGCCAAATCCACGCTGCGGGTGATGGGCAGCAGCACCTCTGCGGTTTGTCGCCGGAAGGCAATCAGACCAACCTGGTCCCGTTGCTGATAGGCGTCCTGCAGCATAGCACACACGGCGCCCTTGACGGCTCGCATCCGTTCCCGCGCGCCCATGGAGCCACTGGCATCAACGACAAACAGAAAGGTACTGCCAATACGTTTCTCCCGGATTTTTTGCCGCAAATCTTCGCGTTCAATGGCAATGGCGCATTGGGCTGTGTTCCGGAACTTTTGATAAGGAGCCGCCGCCCGCAAGGTGGCGTCAAAAGCCAGATCAGTCACTTGTCCGTTCGGAATGCCTGAACGTACATAGCGTCCCTGCTTGGTATCGGTGCGCGTCAGGCTGCGTTTGCCGCTGCCCCGGCGCTCCTGACGGTCCTGGGGCAAAGCTAGCGCCATCCGGATAAAAGGAAAAGTTGTATCAATATCTGCCACCTTCTCCTGGTCACTGCCCCCACTTTCCGGCTGCCCGGCCGGCGGAACAGTCTGTTCTGCCGGCTGTTCCCGCTCCTGTTGGTTGGTGGGCGGTTCCGGTAGTGGCGGCTGATTATCCGGTTGTTCCGGTTCATTTTGCTCAGGCGGTTCGGGGGGAAGCGGCTGCTCCTCCTGCCGCATGCGCTGCGGCAATACATAGCAGGCGGCTTCCTCCAGGTCGGCAGGCAGCAGATAGGTACGTCCGGCAAGCGCCGCAATGGCCCGGGCGGCCTCTAATAAAAATAGTTCGGCCCGATGGCCTGGCGAATGCGCCTTGGCACACATCTGTGCTGCCAGCAAGATCATAGCTTCAGGTACAGCAATGGCTTGCAGCAGGCTCCTGGCGATTGTTACCTGCTGTTTGATGGCTTCATTAGCCGCCGCATACTGCCGGCAAAATTCTGCCGGACGGGCTTCATAGGCCAAAATCCGCCGCATAATTTCCATCCGGTCGGTCTCGTTTTTTTCCCGGCTGACGGCAGCATACAGGCCGAACCTGTCAATCATCTGGGGTGATAAGGTTCCTTCCTCCGGATTCATGGTGCCAATCAGGGTACAGGCTGCCGCATGCAGACAGGAAATTCCTTCTCTTTCCACCCGGTACACGCCGGTAGCAGCCGCATCCAGCAGAGATCCCAGAAACTCCTGGCGCAGCAGGTTAATTTCATCAATATAAAGCAGGCGATTATTGGCTCTGGCAAGTATGCCCGGCAGAAAGCGGCGCTTACCCTGTTCCAGGGCATATTGCATATCCAGTCCGCCAAACACCATATCCTCGGTGGCATTGAGCGGCAGCTCAATTAACCTGGCCTCACCGGAAATTTCCGCCAGAGAACGTACCAGTGTCGATTTGGCGGTGCCTTTTTCCCCGGCCACCAAAACCCCGCCGGCTTTGGGATTGACGACGGCAATGAGAAGCGCCCGCTTGACGGTTTCCTGTCCGACAATGGCCGCCAACGGAAATATCATGCGCTGCATAGTATCATTCCTCCCGGCTTACGGCTGTGCCAATACAGCCTCAACTTTGTCCCAATCCAGCGTACCGTCCTCAAACGGGCGCCGCCGCATCCGGTGCGGCAGTGCCAGCCGGGCGGCTTTTTTTACGTCCTCAGGCTCTACCTCTTCCCGTCCGTCAAAGGCGGCCAGGGTTATGGCCGTCTTAATAACGGTAATATCGGCCCGGTGACCGTCAACATCAAGGGCAATAGCCAGCTTGGCGACAAGCAGCAGCAGCTCATCCTTAATAGTCACCTGTGGCAAGAGACGGCTGGCTTGCATAATGCTCGCCGCCAGCTGTTCCTGTTCTGCCTGGTGCTGCCGACCGAAGGCGGCAGGGTCCTGTTCATAGCTCAGCCGCCGTTTAATAACCTCCACCCGGCACTCGGGCCGGTTTTCCCCGGCTACGGCCACCGACAGCCCGAAACGGTCCAATAGCTGCGGTCTGATATCGCCTTCTTCCGGGTTCATGGTGCCGACCAGAACAAAGCGGGCCGGATGGGAATAAGACACGCCCTCGCGTTCCACAGTATTTACCCCCATGGCGGCGGCATCCAGCAGCACATCAACAACATGATCATCCAGGAGGTTAATCTCATCCACATACAATATATTGCGATTGGCCTGAGCTAAAATGCCGGGGTCAAATTTCTTTTCCCCCTGTTTGATGGCATGTTCAATATCTAAAGTGCCGACAACCCGGTCTTCGGTAGCACTGACAGGCAGCTCTACCACCCGCATTTTCACTGATTGAACAGGCAGCGTTTGTTCTTCACTTCTGCCACGGCAACTGTCACACAGCCGGCTAAGGTCTGCCGGATCACAATGAAAAGGACAGCCTGTACTCACTTCCATAGCAGGCAACAGGTCAGCCAGCGCCCTGACTGCGGTGGATTTGGCTGTACCTTTTTCCCCCTTGATCAATACCCCGCCCAGCAGGGGATTGATTACATTTAAGATAAGGGCCAATTTCATATCCTCTTGCCCGACAATGGCAGTAAACGGGTATACCGCGTTATGTTGCAACGTCAATTCATCTCCTTATTAGTTCACAAGCCTTAGATGAGAGGTGGTATTACGCTTTCTGTCATAATAAAAAGAGACCTCCCTTATACGAGTAAGGAAGGTCTCTGGCAAACTTGTTATCGACAACCGGTAAATAATCCCCTCCCCATACCTCGTGGGTAAACGGTGACTGTTAATCAGGCAGTTCTCCTGGCTCCGGATCATGGCTTGCTTAAACCTTCCCAGGACGCTTCATCCCAGTGGCATATCTTAAGCTTGCTCCCCATTACAGTGGCGGGACCGCGCCGGCATTGCACCGGTCTTCCCTATTAAGCCCTTACGGGCACCTGATTCTGTCAGTATGCTGTTATCACACAATCTTTTGGCTGCGTACTTCCTGCATGTCCGCAGTGTAGAATAAAAAACTCCTGGTATCAATACCAGGAGTGAATTCAGCCGCTCCGCCAACTTCCCGATGATATTCAGGAAGCCACACTTAACTGTAATCCCCTCCCCATACCACGTGGGTGAAAAACGGTGATTGTCAGCTAGGCAGTTCTCCTGGCTCCGGATCATAGCTTGCTTAAACCTTCCCAGGATGCTTCATCCCAGTGGCATATCTTAAGCCTGCTCCCCATTACAGTGGCGGGACCGCGCCGGTATTGCACCGGTCTTCCCTATTAAGCCTTTACGGCACCTAACTCCAAACATGAAATTATCTGTCACTTTCATATTTATACTAGCGAAAAGCAACTGGTTTGTCAACACTTTAAATAATACACCGGACAGTCGACAGCCGCCGGCTCACCCAAATTAAGTAATGCTTTCCAGCCGGTTAAGGGCCGGCAAGTCAATGATACGGGAGGCAATCTTCTCTGCCAGAGGTTGATTATGGGTAATGGCAATTAAGCCCATTTTTCGTTCTTCCACCACTTTGAGAACCAAATGCCAGATTTGCGCCTGCGTAATAACGTCAAGCATTGTGCTCATTTCATCGGCAATGAGCAAACGGGTCTCAGGACTCAAGGCCCGCACTACACAAAACCGCTGCAATTCGCCCCCGGATAGTTCGTTGGGCCAACGGCCCAACCATTCCGGCTTAATGCCCATCGCGTCAAGCATGGACTGCTCCGGCGTCCAGCCTTCATGTAGAGAGTCGGCCATTTTCCACCGGGGATTTATGGCTTTTTCCGGATGCTGATATACCAGTTGAACCGGACAGTAGCCGGTTTCCGGCAGCGGCTTGCCCTGCCAGAGAATCTCCCCTGCCGTCGGCTGCAGATAACCGGCAATAATTTTAGACAAGGTGCTCTTCCCATAACCACTGGGGCCTACCAAGGCGACCCGCTCGCCCTCGTCCACGCGAAAGCTGACATTGTTAAGAATCCAGGGGCCGTTTCTGTAGCGAAAACTAATATTTTTTACTTCAAGCGCCACGATTGCACCTCACACTGCCGCCACGCACGTCCCGCATAAAGACTTTTTCCTCACATTGCAGCCCTTTGTGGGGGCAGCGCGGCCCAAACAGGCAGCCTGGCGGAAGGTTTTTCGGATACGGCTGGAATCCCTCAATTGGGTGAAAACCGTTTTGGGGCAAAGCGTGAAACAGAGCCTTAGTATAAGGATGCCGCAAAGCTTCACCCTTGCCGCTAAAGTCGGAAGCGTTAGCTACCTCAACGGTGGTCCCGGCATAAAAAACCGCGATCCTGTCGGCAATATTAAAAGCCAGATCAATATCATGTGTAATCAAAACAACCCCTTTGCCCTGGTCGGCAAACTCCCGGAAATGTTTCAGCGTTTCCAGCGCAATCCCCAGATCAAGGCCTGGTGTCGGCTCATCGGCAATAATCAGCTGCGCATCAGCGACCACTGCCGTAGAAACCAGTACTCTCCGGGCCATGCCGCCGGAAAGCTGGAAAGGATACAGCTTGTCCACTTCCGGACCGAGACCATAGCGTTCAAAGGCTGCCCGCTGGGCTGAGGCCTTGCCGTGAGGGCCCCGGACCTGTTCGCCCACCCGCATAAGCGGGTCAAGATAAGCCACCGACTGGGGCACCAAGGCAATTTGGCTGCCGCGCAGCTGTTCCTGCCTTTCCGGGGTCAGAAGTTCCCCGTCATAAGCCATTCGCCCTGTCACAATGGCATTTTCCGGCAGTAAACCCAGTACTGCATGAGCCAGCAGACTTTTACCGGAACCACTGGAGCCGGCAATAGCCAAAATTTCTCCCCGCCGCACCTGAATACTCAGATCAGAAATTACTTGTAATTCCTGCTGTTCGAAGGCGGCATCATACATCCGGAAAGCAACGGAAAGCTCTTCTACCTCAAGCAGCAAATTATTGTCTTTCTGATTTGTCATTCTTTCCGCCTCCTTATTCATGAGCTTCAAAAGGATCGATCAGCATCTTCAGGTAATCACCAATGGTGTCAAACAGGATAACCACCAGCAGCAGGGCAAGTCCGGGGAAGAAAGCCAGCCACCACATGCCTGTCGCCAGATGTTTCATCGATTCTGAGAGAATAATGCCAATGGCCGGCATATCCAGCGGCAGGCCATAGCCGAGAAAGGTGATGCCTGCCTCATGCAAGATGGCGTGGGGAAACAGAAGAATCAACCCAACTATATACTGAGGAAATACATGAGGAATAATATGATCTTTGGCAATGGCCCATCTACTCTTGCCAAATTTCCGGGCAACCTGCACATAATGAGCCGAGCGGATCTGCATGACTTCCGCCCGCACCACCCTCGTGAGATTCGGCCAGTGTGTCACCGCGACACCAATAACAACACCCTGAATTCCGCCGCCCAGCATAATCGAAATCAGGATTAACAGAATTAGGTGAGGTACACCCATGCACAAGTCGACAAGCCAATTAATAAACTGATCGGTCTTACCGCCAAAAGTGGCTGAAAGTATGCCAAGCACCAGCGCGATAATGGAGCTGATAAAGGCTGCCAGCAGCCCGATCAAGACACTGGTTGAAAGCCCCTTAACCGTTCGGTAAAACATATCCCGTCCCAAATAATCGGTGCCAAAAAGATGCTCTGACGAAGGTGCCAAACGCTTGGCGGAATAATCGGCACCATAAGCAAGGGGATCCATGAAAATTCCCGCAAGCGTAACTACGGCCAGAAAAAACAGGGCTATCCCGACGACAATCACCATCTTGGTTCTTTTATTCAACCGGATTTTCCGGGACTGCATGAGTGCTGTGGAAGCCTTATCCATGCTTTCCTCCTTCCCGGATTTGCGGATCTACAATTCCATAAATCACATTAGCCATAAAATTTCCGGTAAAAACAAATACCGCACTGAACAGGGCCACTCCCAACAACAGCGGCATATCTCCCTTGAGACCGGCGGTAGTTGCCGCATTGCCCAGACCCGGATAGGAAAAAACCTTTTCCGCCAGAACCGAGCCGCCAAAAAGCTCGCTGAAAGAAGCAAACTGCAGTGTGATTGCCGGCAGCAGAATATTGCGGATACCGTGACGTCTGACAGCAGTCCAGCGTTTTTCACCTCTGGCCCTGGCAAACAGCACATATTCACTTTTCATCACATCAATAATCTTTTGTCTGGTATGCAGGGCAATCGGAGCCACTCCGGTAATGCTCAGCGTGAAGGCCGGCAATATCAGGTGATACAGCCTTTCCGCCAGCGTCGCCTCCCCGGCAACTTTGCCGATGGGTGCCGCCAGCCCCAGCGGAAACCACTGGAGTTCAACGGCAAATACCATTAAAATCAGCAATCCCATCCAAAAAACAGGCGTTGCCGTCAAGGTCAGACAAAAGGTCTTAATTGCCTTATCCAGCCCACTGCCCCGGCGGACACCTGAGACTACACCGAGAAGAAAGCCGATAATCCCGGAAAATACCCAGGCAAGCCCCATTAGCGCCAGTGAGGTTTTAAACCGTTCGCCGATTACCTCGGTCACCGGCTGACGATAGGTAATCGAGGTCCCCATATCCCCCTCGAAAAGGTGTCCGGCCCAGATGAGGTAACGCTCCACCGGCGATTTATCCAGCCCCCAGTAAGCAATAATATTGTTTCGCTGCTCCTCCGAGACACTCAAATCACCGACATAAGCATCAACAGGATCTATGGGGGATGAAGCAATAAGGATAAAGCTAACCATGCTAATGGCAATCAGCAAGGTCGTCATCCGGACAAGAGTCATCCCCCAATATCTCAAGGTGCCTGTACTCATTGAATTCTCCTTTACGCCATAGATTTAGCGTGACCAGCTATTGCCATGACCACTCAGCCAGATTCTCGACAACAGGAATCCCCTGACTTCTGACATGAACTCTTTGCTTGCCGATATCCAGCCCATCTTTGATAAAGTAGGTAAGACGGGTATTAGCGATCCAGAGATAAGGATAATCTTCTTTCATGCCGGTGGTTCCATCCCATTGAGCCAGGCGCCAGTATTCGTCAACTTTATCACTGCTGGTAGCAGCCAAGGCCTGGTCGATATACGCATCAACCTTGGGATTGGCATAAGAGGAAGGATTGCCGATGACACCTTTGCCCATCTGTGAAGAATGATAATAACGATATACATCCATAGGATTATGGCTGCCAAAAACCCAGCAGGTGGGTGTTGCCTGCGCTAGCCGGCATTCGTTCCAGGGAGCTGCTTTGGGAATAATATTAATCCCAAGTTTTTTGGCATCTGCCGCGACGGCGACAACGGTATTATACCTTTGCAGATCATTGCTCCGTCCGGTAACTACAAACTCGGCCTTAAGACCGTTTTTCTCCCTGATGCCGTCGCCATCGGTATCAATCCAGCCGGCATCTGTAAGAATTTTTTTGGCTTCTTCAACCTGATTGTCGGCAAAGGCCGCCTGAGCATTGCCCCACGGCAGGGCAGCCGACCAGCCATAGGCCGGGTCCCCAATTCCATTAAATGCATTTTGGACAATCAGCTTGCGGTCAATGCCAATATTCAACGCCTTGCGAATAGCCCAATCGCTGGTAACATTATTGCCAATTACTTTGCCATCAGCGGTTGTCGTTTCTTTCACCATCGGCAGGTTGATGACCAGACCGGTAACTGTCTCAAGTTCTGCCAAATGCATGCCTGCCACTTTTGTTTTGGCAAATTCCGTTTCAACCAGGACCAGATCGAGTTGGCCTGATTTTGCCGCAGCCAGCGCGGCTTCTTCATCCAGCTTCAAAATAGTTACTTTTTTCAACTTTGGCTTTTGGCCGTAATAATGTTCATTAGGCACCAATATCAGCTGCTGATCTTTTTGAAATTGAACCACTTTCCACGGACCGGATGCCAGCGGATTGTCCCCGTATTTCTCATTGTAGGCGGCCTGCGAGACAATCCCAATGGTGGCAGTGGTTGAGGTAAATACCGACCAGGGTTTATTAAGGGTAAAAACAACCGTATAGTCGTCCACCGCTTTGACGCCGGCCAGCATGGTCAGATCAGCGGGAGAACCACTGTCTTTTGCTTTTGTATAGGTAAAAGCCACATCCTTGGCAGTCAACGGCGTGCCGTCAGCAAATTTGGCATCCTGGCGCAAATGATAGGTATACGTCAGACCGTCTTTACTGATCTCATATGCGGTTGCCAGATCTGTTTCCAATTCGCTCTTTACATTGTATTTCAGCAGCTTACTGTGAAAAATATCCGGTCCCCAAACACCATAGCCGGCAATAGGGTCATAGCCTCCTGCCGTCATATTCACGCCAACTGAAATTACAACCTCATCCTTTTTGGCCGGTCCTGCCGTTTTTTCAGACGAACAGCCTGTCATCATAAAGACAAACATAAGCAACAGCCCAACAATTTTTTTCATGCCGACTCCCCTTTTTCCTATTCATTGTCTACTTTGAGCAACGGTTGTAAAAATGCAAAAAGGCTCTTCCTGAAATTCAGGAAGAGCCGCACGCAAGAACTAATCCACAAATGGTAAAAACCAGCACAGATCGATTAATTGCTCTACATAATCCCCTCCCCATACCACGTGGGTGAAAAACGGTGATTGTCAGCTAGGCAGTTCTCCTGGCTCCGGATCATAGCTTGCTTAAACCTTCCCAGGATACTTCATCCCAGTGGCATATCTTAAGCCTGCTCCCCATTACAGTGGCGGGACCGCGCCGGTATTGCACCGGACTTCCCTATTAAGCCCTTGCGGGCACCTAACTCAACATTATGAAATTGCCATACTTATATGATTCATACTACAAAAAAGCAGCTATTTTGTCAATACTAGACAAAGTACAACTCTTAGGGATTGAGCAAAGGCAACAATCACTTAGCGCGTTTCAGCATATTAATATCAGCTTCTTGCTCAAACACACGCTCGTTTAAGACATCCATTTTAGCTTCAATGCGCGGTATGGCCTCCATTTTTTTGCCCAGGAGATGAACCATGCCGATAAGCCCATCGAAGCTGCTATTAACTTGGGTTTCCAGACCGTTTACTTTGGCGTCCAGGCTATTTACCTTTGCCTCCAGGCTGTCCATCCTGGTTTCCAGATTATCTACCTTGGTTTCCAAACGGTCCATCCGTTGACACAGCTCTTCGGTAAATGCATTGTTGTGCCCTACCATGTGAATAAGCTGCGCCAGCATTTTTTCCAGATGATCGAACCTTTCTGCGCTCATCCTGTCACCTCACGTACAAATCCCTTTTGGATCTATTTCTTTCATTAACTGTATTATAAGCCATTATTATAAGACAAACAATAAACGAAACTTACCTTTTCTGGATTTTCTTCAATACATCATTAGTGATATCTTTGCCGCCATAGATAGTCGCCTCCTGGTCTACCACGGCACTTAATCCCTGGGCATCGGCTATCTCCTTGATGACAGCATCAATTTGGACAGCAATAGCGTTCAATAGCTCTTGCTGCTTTAATTCCAGCCTTTGCCGCAGCTGCCAGTTCAGGTCCTGTTTTTCTTTATCACTCAAGCCGGACGATTTGCTTTCAAATTCCTGTTGAGCCTGCTCATTTTCCCGTTTAAGTTCTTCAATGGCTTTAGCCATATCCGGGTGCTGGTCTAATAAAGCATTATAATTTACAATCCCGATGGGAGCTGCCGCTTTTTTCTTGGCCGCCTCACCTGTACCGGATTGCAACAGACAAAAGGCACCTGTCAAAAACAAAACCAAGGTAAATAGTATCAATGACTTTTTTTGCATCTTCAATAGGCTGGTGTTTTCCGCCAAAACAATCTCCCCCTGCTTACATTTATTATTGTCATTTGTGCCATTTCCTTTTGCTGAAGCCTGGCATAATGCGACAACAAAAATCCCGGCCGCCACCCCGATCATGGAAAATAAAACTGCCCCGACCAGAAACCCGTTCCAAAACGGACTAAACATACTACTTCCCCCTTACTATGCTGAAGAGTATAGTCTAATGGGCAACATCTGAACCTGTCGCAGCTACCACCAAAGCTGTCCAGGCCTCAAGACAGGCACAGGTATCGTTCCCCTCAACTACCGGTGCCGTAACGTCAAGCTTACCCGCAAGGGCAGCCAGCAGTTCATTGGCAGCCTGACAGACCTCCTCGCCTGACAGCAGCTGCCAGGATAATTGATCCAGGAGATGCACATATAAAGCAGCATAGGTCACCAGCTGATTGTCGCCGTCCAGTTGGCATAGTGCAGCCAAAAACCTGGCCTTCATTACCGGTTTTTCGTTAGCAGCCGCATAGGCCTGCCACAGGCTTTCCTCTTTAATGCCATAGCGTTTGAACCGGGCCAGCATACTATGCTGCCGGCTTGGCGACAGCCCGGTCTGCTTATATAAGGCTTCTTTGACTGCCGGCAATACTGTCCTGCCGATCAATTCCCCCAGTTTGGAATGCTTGCCGGCGCTTTCCAGGTATAGTGGTGAAACAGGGTTGGCAATAACAATGGTCTGGTCGGTACCGGAACCGGTAGCCAGGCCTGTCGAATAATTGCTGCCGGCCATGAGTTCCTGGAGGGCAGCCGTCTTGGCCTCCGTACAAGTAACCATAGCCCTGTTTAACATGCCGGGCGGCAAATCGGCGTCAATGACCAGAATAATGTTAATGGTACCGGGTTTTTCCACCATACTTTTGGCCAACGGCTGAAAATAATCTGCCGGGTCACCGACACGGCCGCCATTGACCTCAACCCCGCCGGTAACAATGGCGGTCACAGTCAGATTTTCATAGCATTCTGTCTTTATCGCTACATTTTCCATGGAAGCCGCTGTCCCCATCCCGGCGGTGGTAAGCGGATCAAGGCCGATTTCCTCAGTAATGATCCGCATATGCTTCTGGTAGGTGGGGGCACGCATGGTGCAGGCCATCCCGGCACCCGGATTCACATCATTATTGAAAACAGCCGTCAAATCCTCCCGGTAACCACCATTGACAATGGCGGTGCTTGCCACCTTGCGCGGCCCTTCAAAGGGTATCACTATACTTTTATAGTACCGGTAAACCTGGTCACCGGTAGCTAATGTATAAAGTCTCATGGCTGCTCCTTCCCTTCCGCTAAGCCAAAATGTCATCCTATCCTCCCTCAAAGCGGCACCACGGTAAATGCCTCGCTGGCGGCGCACTGTCTGGCAAAATCCCATTCAAATAATAATACCGCCGGCTTGCCGCTATAAACCATTTGCATCTCGCCCTCGGTGATAACCGTGCTTTGGGCCTCGCTAAAGTCCAAACGCGGCTGCTTCCCGGTCTGGTTGCATACCCACAATGCCCGTCCACTGGCAGCCGAGGCTTTTTTCCAGGCATTTTCCGGCGGGCCGCCGCAGCTGTTGGGGGGCCAGGCGGCCGGCACAATAATCACTTCCGCGCCTTTTTCGGCCAAAGTTACGGCATTGCTTTCATACCAGGAATCAGAACAAACTAATATTCCTGTCTGAATATCACCGCAAATCACCGGCTCCAGGTGCTTTCCTTTGGTGGCCCAGCCTTCAGATACCCCGCTATGAGCGTGTTTTTTCCGGTGACGGCCCAGCACCCGGCCGTCAGCGCCAATAACCAGACAGCTGTTATAATACCTGCTGGTTTTTTCGTCCTTTTCGGCGCAGCCGAGAAACAGCGTAATTTCTTTTTCTGCTGCCAGCTGTTGCAGCGGTTTCACTGCCGGCGACGGCTGAATGGGCACCACAATGGGTTTGATTTTCCGTTCGCAGGCAAAGAAATAGCCTTGTACAGCCATCTCCGGTGTAACGATCCATTTCGCTCCGGCTTCTGCCGCCAGACGGATACTTTCTGCCAGCAGTTCCAGGTTGCGGCGCTCCGGTCCGCCGCTAACATCTACATGCAGTAACGCAACTTTCATGACCATTTTTCCCCTTTCCCTGATGTTCCAGATACCACTCGATAGCTACCTGTTTTAACGCACACTCGGCGGCATACCCCTGATTGCCGCAGCCTGCCCCGTACCAGCGGGCAAAACACGCACCGCCGCACAAGGAAAATGAGGGGCAGTGCCGGCAAAAACTCATTCCCTCCTGAATCAAAGATGCAACTTTTTTCTGTCTGACCTTATCCAAGCCTGTTGTTACATGTCCCAGACAGAAATCTGGATTGCCGGCCAGCGAAGCGCAAGCATACAAATTTCCCTGCGCATCTACAAAAGCTGCTTCGCCGTTCATGGCATGACAGTGACCAAACCCCGGCATCTGTTTCCTGGACAGCGTATCCACCCGTTCAACCTGCGAAAAGAGCAGGGATATGCCGGTCTGTTTAGCCATACGTTCCGCCGTCTCCAGGGCTTCTTTTACTCCCTGCCATACGGCAGCCGACGAAGGCGGGGTAACCGCACCGCCCTTGCCCTGGGCACGTAAGAGATCAAAGCCGATCCGCCGCACATTTCCCAGGTAATAAGCCATTTCTACAATACCGGCCAAATTTTTCACGTTTTCATTGGTAACAACACAGGTTATGCCTGCAGCCATCCCCTGGGCAGCTAACTGGCCGGCACCTTGTAAAATCTGGCGGCAGGTTCCCTGACCGTCAGGCAGGCAGCGCTGCCTGTCGTTGACGTCCGGCCGCCCGTCAAGGCTGATGCCGATACCTACCTGACCGGCTTTCAGCACAGCCGCCATTTCCCGGGTCAGCAGCGAGGCATTTGTCTGCAGCTGCAGGATGGCAGGCAGGCCATTTTCCCGTACATGACGGATAATCTCTTGCATTACCGGAAAGTTTAGCAACGGCTCGCCGCCGGTGAACTGCAGGATAAAGGCCTGGCCGTCCGCTGCCGCCATTTCCACGGCAGCAATCCCGGTGGCGGCATCCATACGTTCCGGCGGATGTTCGTGGGCATAACAATACTTGCAGGCAAAATTACATGCACCTGTCAGGCTCAATATCAACATTCTCACCATAGCAGTTACCTGTCACTCCGTTCTTCCAGCTCACTGTCAATATCCAGATAGATTTGCTGCAATTCCTGCCTGGTCTTATCATCAGCCTGCCACAGGCCGCGTATCCCGGCCTCCAGCAGCTTTTCGGCAATCCGCTGCAGCGCCCAGGGATTAACGTCTTTCATCCACTCCTGCATCTTTTGATCAAGAGCATATTTCTCCGCCAGACCGTTGTACATCCAATCCTCCATCACCGCGCTGGTGGCATCCCATTCGTAGCAGTGAGCCACCACCGAGGCTAAGTCAGCCGCGCCTTTATACCCATGCTGTTTCATGCCTTCAATATATTTGGGGTTCATGACTTCCCCGCGAAACAGGCGTTTAAATTCTTCATCCAAACTCCGGAGCTTGACCTGCCGGCGGTTGGAGCTATCACCACAGTAGGAACGGGGGGCCTCCCCTTTCAGGCTGCGGACAGCGGCAATCATACCACCATGGTAGGAGTTAAAATCATCCGAATTGAGCATATGCACTTCCCGGTTATCTTCATTTTTCACAGTAACATCCAGGCTTGCCAGCCTGCGGCTGAAGAGCTCCGGCACAAAAGCACCGCTGCTCTTGGCGCCATAGGCATGGGCTCCCCAGCGTACATATACTTTAGCCAAATCGTCAATGGTTTCCCAGTTCTTTTCCTCCAGCAGGTGGCCGACACCGGCACCATAGGTGCCTGGCGGGCAGCCAAACACCCGGTAGCAGGCCTGTTCCCAGGCAGCCGTTTGCTCTATACCCTGACCGGCCAGCTCAGCCGAATCTGCCAGTACATGCTTGCGAATATAGTTAACTTCACTGCTTTCCTCCAGATTGGCCACAAGGCTGACGGCTTTGTCCATCCACTTTACCGCCATCGGCAGGGTGTCGCGGAACAAGCCGCCAATACGGGCGGTTACGTCAATCCGCGGCCGTTTGAGCTGTGCCAGTGGAATAACCTCTAAATCAACAACCCGCTGACTGCCCCGCTGCCATACCGGGCGCACGCCCAGAAAATAGAGAAATTCGGCAATACACTGCCCGTGGCTGCGCATATTGGCGCCACTCCAGAAAATCATGCCAATGTTTTCCGGATAGTGACCTTCGTCGGCAATATAGCGTTCAATCACACCGTCTCCCAAGGTCTGGCCCAGCTCCCAGGCAGTCGGAGTCGGCAAGGTCCGCGGGTCAACCCCATAGAAATTGCGGCCTGTCGGCAATATATCGGCCATGCCGCTGGTAGGTGCACCGGCCGGCCCGGGTTCGACAAACCGGTCTTCCAACGCGCCCAGTAAATTGGTGATTTCCTGTTCGGTCTTATTGAGATTAGGGACAAGTGTCTGACAGATATACCGTACCGTTTGCCTGAGCTGTTCTTGGCGTTCAGGACCGGCTCCGGCGGCCCACGGCAGTTGTGCCGCTTGTTCAGCCGCTTGCAGGTCAAAATCATGGTCGTACAGCCAGACAATAACCTCCCGGCACTGCTGTCCGATTTCATCCAGCAAGACGCCGCAGGTTTTGCTGCCATCCGGCAGCAGCTTACCGCTCCCGGCCAGCAGCTCATAGTAGTCATACCCATGCATGGCCGCAATGGTTTCGGGGAGTGACGGCGTATCCCCGTTTGCCAGCCGGGTCAGGGCCAGCAAATATTCGATCAAAGTATCCCCTTGCGGCGGACAGCCAAGGACATGCAGCCCTACCCGGATCTGCATATTTTTAATATCGCTGATATAGCCGTGCAGCCGCTGCACGTAGTCGTCAAAGGTTTCCCCGGCCGCCTGTCCCATATCCTCCTCAAGCTTGGCTTCCACCACCTTTTCGGTGATCAGGCTGGCGACAACCTGGATATTGTCCGGCTGGTTCTGGGCAAAATGGCAGTATTCATCCAGCAGTTTTTCCAGCTCTGCCAGTTGATCATAGGTGCCGGACTGACTCACAGGCGCCGGCAAATGCCCGATCAGGCAGGCTGCCCCGCGCCGCTTAGCCTGAGTACCCTCACCGACAATGCTGATAAGATAAGGATATATATTCGGCAAGTCGCCGATGGCTAAATCCGGGTAGCAGGTGGCCGACAGGCCTGTGCCTTTGCCTGGCAGCCATTCCAGTGTGCCGTGGGTGCCCACATGCACAACGGCATCAGCCTGCCAGATATCCCGGATCCAGTGATAGTAAGCCAGGTAATGGTGGGTGGGAGCACAGTCCGGCGAATGATACAGCTTGCCGGGGTCCTCGCCAAAACCGCGCGGCGGCTGAACAGTAATAAAAATATTGCCGTTGAGCATACCGGGCACCAACAGTTTTTCGTCATAGTTAAATACATCACCCGGCGGCTCGCCCCAGTCCCCGCTAAGTTGTTCCTGCGTCCGGGGTGCAAGTAAATCAAACCACTGGCGGTACTCAGCAGCCGTTACCTTGCCTGGCGCTTGCTCTACCACCGCCTCGGACAGAAAACGGCGGTCGTTGGTAGCGGCGGCCAGCAGGCTGTCCATAAGCGCCCGGCTGTCAGGCGGGATGACGTCGACTGTATACCCCCGCCCGGCCATACATTCTAAGAGCAGCCGGATACTGGCCGGCGAATCCATGCCCTGGGCACTGCCAATATTTGAATTGGTGGCCGGATAATTATGAAATATAATGGCAATTTTCTTTTGGCTATTGGCTTTGCGCCGTAAATTGGACCATTTGGCCGCTTTGGCGGCCACCCGCTCAATTCGCTCCGGCAGTATCTGGTATTTTGTCGTACCGTCAGGCATTTGTTCTTTGCCGGCAATGGGAACAGCATGCAAACATCCGTCAAATTCGGGCATGGCAATACTGCAGGAAATTTCCATCGGGGTGAGCCCTTCGATGCTATCCTGCCATACCTCCCGCGGCCGGAGTAAGGCATAGGCCTGCAATACCGGCACGCCCAGCTTATGTAGAAATTCCTGATCAACAGGCTTGCCTACCGTCAGGGAAAATTTAAAGGTATTAATCAGTACATCAATCGCCGGCATATTCTCATGATAAAAAAAGGCATTCACAGCATCATCGACACCCGGGGCGTTAAGCTCGGCATTACGTGCCCAATGGCTAAAAACGGCAATAACATTAAGCCCCCGGGCTTCGATGGCCTCAATCAGCCGGCTCTGATAGGTCAAATCAGACCATATCCATTCATCCCGGGGAAAAACGATGCCGACAGTCCCTTGTCCGGGCTTGCAAAACAGCTGCCGGTATTGCCCGGCATCGGTAAAAAATGCAGCGGCCCGCGGGTGAAAAATGCCATTCCAGGCCAGTTCGCGCGGCGGCTGACATTCATAGGCCTGCTGACAATAGCGGTTATTAAGCCATAACCAAAGGTTGCGGTAATTGTCCAGACCGCTATAGGATAAATAGCGGCGCATGGTGTTCCTGTCCTCCGGCGTTACGCCGCCAAGCGCATCTTCCGGCTGTATTTCGCTTGCCAGCATAACGTGCCGGATTTTATTTTTCCTTAAAAACTCAACCGCTTCCTTGAGAAAACGCGTATCCCGTCCCATTCCCATCCAGGAAAACACCACCAGGTCACTGGCAAGAAAACTATTTTGCCAGTCGGTTCCCCATGCCAGAGTATCATGCAGGAAAATAACATCGCCTTCCTCAGACAGATATTTCTCTTCGATTAGTTGCTGTCTGGCCTTTTCCATCATGACAAATTGACGGTCAATATTGCACATAAACAATATGCGTCCCATGCCACTCACTCCTCTCCCAACTTGCTCCAGCCAAGCGCACTCTTGCACGATCACCAGCCGGTATCTAAAAATACTGCGGGTAGGCCACCTGCGCGATATCCTGCACCGCCTGTACAATATACTGGGAGGTGCTGTTAAAATGCCTGTCAGGCACAGGAATCAATTGTCGAGCCTGAATGGCTTTTACCGATTGCAGCGCAGGATCATTTTGGATATCGTCGGCGAATTTTTTCATATCTGTTGTGCCGGTATAATCCCAGACCGGCAGGATGATGATATCCGGATTAATGGCAACCAGCTGCTCTTTGGACAATAACGTCCCCCTCCCCAGTCCCGCTGCCGCCGCACCATTGATTACTCCTGCCTGCCGGCAAATATCTTCAAAGGTACTGCCCTTACCGTTGGTGCCGCCCATGAGGCTGTAATAGATGACCACCTTTTGCTCAGCTGCGGCAATGTGCTTCACTCTGTCGCTAATTTGGGTCAGTTGCCGGTCCATATCGGCTGCCACCTGTTCGCCGGTCTCTTCCTCCCCGACTACGCGGGCAATTTGTCTAACCGATTGTTTCACTTCTTCAATGGTGTCAGGTGTTTTGTAAACATAAACCGTAAGGCCTGCTTCCCTGAGTGTTTGCGTAAATTCCGCCGGATACCAGTCAGGCATCAGCACAAGATCGGGTTGTGTCGGGATAACGCTCTCGGCATTACCCCGTACTTTACCGGGTATGGCTTTGGCTTGTTCTACTATATTGGAGATACCCCCGTCATCTGCCAGATAAGTCAGGGCGGCAATCCGCCGGGGTGTTACCAGTGCCATCAGAATTTCATCCCCACTGATGGAAAGTGATACAATTCTTTGCGGTTTTTGCGGCAACCGGACTACATAACCGGTACTGTCTGCCAGCTCATAACTGCCGGAACCGCTGTCAGTTCCCGGCGGCTTTATATTATTTGAACCGGTACAGCCGCTGGTTAGCAACAGCAAGCCTACAACCGCAAGGATAATAGTGTGCAAAAAATACGGCCTCCATTGGCTGTTTACTCCCATAACCTCATCTCCCTACAGTTGATTCAGTGAAGAAACTCACTGTCTTGCCAGCAGGGTTAACTTATATTCCCCGATTACCCGGCCATCGTCAAGCTGGATAGGGGCCTCTATTGCGGCTGCATACCGTTCGTCAGGACTTACCGCCGCAGCAATACACGGGCCACCGCTGGTGGCGGCGTAATCAACCAGCCGGGTTTCCGGTATGGTAACAAGATACAAGCCATGCATTGACGGATCCTTGGAACGGACATTCCGGCCTACGGCCAACACTGCCAGCTTGCTGCCGGCAGCCATTTCCTCAATCGTGCCGTCAAGTTTATAGCTATTGATCAGCTTGCCCTGCATGTCAAACACAAACAGGCTGTTGGAGTTAGGGTGCTCCACCGGGGTTGGCAGCTGCCAATTGGCTTTATTGTAGGTATTGCCTGTTGTGTATACGGCATATTCCCCTATGATCAAGCTATTGCTGCCGGTGGCGTTAATCGTGACACCGCCAATCTTCTGCGGGTAGCTGATACTGCGCTGCCATAATTTCTGCCCTTCCCGGCTGTCAAATAAAAAACAGCGCCCGTCGCTGGCAATAGCAGACGCATACTTTCCGTCAGGGCTAAGCTCAGGGCTTGTACGCATGGTAACATTCTGATAAGGCGGGACCAACTCTGCGTAATTGCTCCACAATACAGCCTTGAGCCCACCGTCCAGACAATAGATATTCTTGTCATACCGGTAGGTTGCCACATCAAAATTAGCGGTGGCAAACGCTGCCTGTTCACCTGCCTTATCCACACTAATCCAGCTTACCCAGCAATCCAGATTGTGATCAGTGGGGAACATACCGATCCTTTCCCCGTCAGGTGCAAATTTATAGATACGCCCGGCATACTGGTTGCTCCCGTCGGCGTGCTTGATATACCGCTGGGCCACGGCATAAACCATACCGGCGGCATCTGTCCGGATGGCGGCTATACCGGGATAGGTTTTTTCCTTAATATTGACACCAAGTTCCTGTACACTGGCCTGTCGCCACAGTTCACTGCCATCTTTGACGCGCAGGCACACCAGCCATCCCTGCTGACTGCTTTCGCCGACAAGCACCGAACGGCCGTCCGGCGAAAATTCCAGTGCGGTCAGCTTACCCAGCCCCATGTTTTTACGCCAGATAAGGCTGCCCTTGGTATTATAAAGCAGTACTTCCCCTGTTTCCGAACCGACGGCCAAAAAGCTGCTGTCAGGGGAAAAGCGGATAAAGCCCCGGTTAAAGCCCATTCGCTGATAATTATATACTTCCGTTTGACCTAAAACGACTTCCATTACTTTACCATAAGCGCCTGTCTGTGTGCCGTTTTGTTTGCCAGTCAGGCTCACATGGGTGCTCATGCCAAAAATATGGGCGGCTAATGCTCCTAATGTACCGAGAAATAAGAGAGCAATTCCAGCTGTGATGACTTTTTTCATTGTTTACAGCCACACCTTCATCAAATCATATACCCCCCGCAAAGACGACACATACAAAAAACCGTTAAATTGCAATGAATCCATTACTTTGAGAAGTATCAAACCCACCACCGTCAGCAGCAGGCTATGGCAAACCAGGCGTTCCTTGCAGGACCATACCGGCAAAGGTATCTGCGGTGTTTCCCGCCCAAAGCCGCGGCTCTCGACAGAAGATGCCAAAGTCGCGGCCCGGCGCAAAGTCCGCGCCAGAATGGGAAACAAAGTTTGAAAGGCTGTTTGAATGAGCCGCCGGGGCGATACTGTCCGGAATGGATTAAAGCCCCTGAGACGCTGTGCCGTCAGAACAACACCGGTCTCCTGAAAAATGACCGGCAGAAACCTGAGACCGGTTATCAGCATAAAGCCCAGTTCGTAAGGCAGCTTCCAGGCCAGCAGGCTGCGCAACAACTGCCGGGGATCGGAGGTCCAGTTAATCAGGAGGCCCAAAGCCAGCATAGTTCCGGAACGCAAGGCCTGCACGGCGCCATATTCCAAGCCTTCCCGGTAAACATACACCCCTCCGGTCAATGCGCCGATTCCCGGTGCGGCCGGCGACACCAGACAAGCGATAATGGTTCGCGGCTCACTGCTGTAAAACAGCGCCTGGCTGGTCATGGAGCCCCAAATACCCAGTAGAATAAAGACCATGAGGATACGCCACCTGCCCATAGAGGAGCGCGCCAGCAGGTGCAGGCTCAGCACCAGACAAAACAGCAGAAATAGTGAACGCGGGCTGTCCACCAGCAGCACCATAGCTGCCAGCAGGAGCAATAACACCAGTTTTGTCCGGACATCGATCTTATGAAGCAGGGTGTTCCCCGGTGTAGCTTCCCAGACATGCCTGTCGTACATATCCTACCACCTCCTCCACAGTAAGCGCGGTGCCGCCATACAGGGCCTGAGCGGCAAGCAGGATTGCAGGCGGTTTAAGTCCGCTGGCCTTAAGCATGGCCTGATCCTGGAAAACCGCAGCCGGTGCGCCGTCGGCCACAATTTGACCCTGCCGCATAACAATGATTCGATCGGCAAACCGTGCTGCCACCTCAGTATCATGAGTGCAAAATATAATGCTGCCACCCTGCCGGGTATATTCCCTGAGCAAGAGCGCAATATCCTCAATATGGCCAATATCCTGGCCTGTCGTTGGCTCATCCAGCAGCAGGACCTGCGGCTCATTGGCCAAAACGGCGGCAATAGCCACCCGCAAGCGTTGACCGCGGCTCAAAGCCAGCGGGAAATCCTCCCTCAAGCCGCCTAAGCCCAGCCTGTCTGTCAATAATTCGCAGTACTCTGTCCAGCCGTCGGTGCTGTCTTTGCTTTGCTGGCGCAGGCTAAAACCGATTTCCTCCTGCACAGTACTGTTAAACAGCATAAAATCCGGATTTTGCAGCACCATTCCCACAGCCGGCGATACTGCCCTAACCTTTTGTCCCAGTATCTGCATTTCACCGGCTGCCGGTTTAAGCAACCCGCCAAGCAAGTGCAGCAAGGTAGACTTGCCGGCCCCGTTACTGCCCATAAGGGCAATAAATTGGCCTGCGGCAACTGTCAAATCAACCCCGTTCAGCACCATTTGCGCCGGGTTATCATAATGAAAAAATACTTGTTTGGCCTGGATTGCCGGTATTGGCAACGGGTGTTGTCCTACAGGCAGCGATGCCGCCGCTGCAGGAACCGGACTGATAGCGGGAACCGGAATGGCATAATGCTGCCGGATGGCTGCCACGGCATCGTCAACCTGAGCCGAACGCGCCGCAACCCCCAGATGATGACAAAGGGTAACAGGCTGGGGGAGCCTGAGACCGTAAGCAGCAAACATTTCCTGGCAGTTGTAAGCCTCTTCACGCCTGCCCTGCCAGATGAGCCGGCCGGCATCCATAATGGCTGCCTTGTGACATAAAGGCAGTACTTCATGCAGGCGGTGCTCAACAATAATAATGGTAATTCCCAGATTGGCATTCAGTTGCTGCAATACGGACAGCAATTCCGCGGCTCCCTGCGGATCAAGCTGGCTGATAGGTTCATCCAGTGCCAGTACCTGGGGTTTGGCTGCCAGTACGGCGGCTACCGCCAGGCGCTGTTTTTGTCCTCCCGACAGTGCATGCACACTGGCTTTTGCCTTATCGGCAAGACCTACCAAGGCTAACGCTTCTTTGACCTGAGGTTCGAGCTGAACTGCCGTCATTCCCATATTTTCCAGGACAAAAGCCACTTCATCAAACACGGTTGTGGAAAAAATCTGATCATCCGGATTCTGAAATACCATGCCCACGGTACGGCTCATCTCCGCCACACTCAAGCCACTCACCGAACGTCCGCCGACAACCACGTCTCCCTCAAGCTTGCCGCCGCTTTCATGGGGAATCAGTCCGTTAAGCATTTTTAACAAAGTGCTTTTGCCACAACCGGTCGCACCTGTCAGCAGCAGGAAATCGCCTGGGGAAACCCGGAGACTGACGCTACTGATACTGGGACTGCTGCGATGCCGATAGGTAAAGGAAACCTTATTAAAGCATACTATACTGTCCATTGGTCAATCTCCCCCTACTCTGGCCAGTCGTTTGCCTAAGGCGGTGCCACAGACGGCGCCGATTATGGTATAGATAAAGCCGTTAAACAGTAAGACCAATGCAATATACCAGGCAGCATAATACATGCGGTACAAAAACGCCATCGCCTGCAAGCTCACATAGGCTGCGATGGTATCAGCCACCGCACAGCTGACAGCCAGCAGCGCGATCTTGTCCCAGGGTATGGGGTTGTCTTCCCGTTGCTGCAGCCAGCCATACATGCCACTGCCATAAATCAGCAGCTCCAGCAGCAGCGCATGCAGACCATAGGATAACAGGCCAATGGGTGAGATTTGACCAAATGCCAGCATCCCGAGCAGCATGCGAACAACGGTCATCAGCGCCACCACCCCGGGCTGGGGAATGAGTATGACCAGCGCCACCACCATCATATAGAGAAATATGCTGCTAAACAGGCCGGTAATTAAAAATCCGAATGGGCCCAGCAAAATATGAAAAAAATCATTTAATAAAGTGGACGGTACATTGACCACCGCAAAAGCCGCCGCACCAAACAAGGCAATGGTTACCAGCCAGCGTGTTTTCAGCACCGCCAATACTTGCCGCAGGCGCTTGAGGGAAAGCAGCAAGCCTGTCAATACCGCCAGGGCGGCACTACTGACTACTATCAGGGCTTTGTTGTCTTTTTTGATAATAGTAAGCGACACTTCGTACAGCAACGGCGCCTTGACCCCGTCGCTCAGTTCTGCCCGGAGGATATAATCCCCGCCGGTCAAATTGCGTTCATCCGCATATACAGGCAGCTGCAGGCGCTGCCGGGAGTCACCGTTCAAAGCCGTAAACATCTCTAAATATTCCTTGTGACCATCCAGTGCGCCACCATCGACATCTTCATTGGTCGCACCGGGAGTAAACAAGCCGCTTACCGGCTGACGATCAGCCGCATCTAAGAGATGAACGGTAACAATAACCAGTTTTTGCACCCCGGCTGGATTGACAATATCCACGCCCAGGTGAGTTACCGGGTGAATGGCCTCAATTTCTTGATTCGAAGCACCTTTGCCAATGAATAAATTTTTGTAGTAATCCCATTGTCTGTCCCGTAGCACTAAGACATTGCGCCCTACACGGTCATCGGTTTTGCCGTCCTTATCCAACGGCAGAACCATACCTGCCAGCGTGACCGGCGCAGCGGCATCACCGGTACCCGTCCCTACGGTAACCGGTATCTGCTGTGTATTGCCTCCTGCCGTCACAGTAGCGGTATACCTGCCTGTTGGCAAATCTGACGCCACCTGCAGGGACAGTAAATCATACCACTGACTATACCCTCCTGGCAGCAGCATGTCTCTCGTTAAGGCATACCTGTCTGCCTGCCTGGTTACCTCCCAATTTTCCTGAGAACCGGCCGGGCTAAAGCCAGGCGGCAGACTGATGGTCACTGTCACCGTTTTGTCGTTTAGACCACGATGCTCAATACTAAACAGCGCTGCCGTTTGTCCGCCGGGAATCACAGAATCCCTGATCTTCCCCAGGTAATAGGGAAATTGACAGGAAAAAGACACTTCCTCCTGGGCCTGTCCGGTAATTGTCAACATTACCAACAGCACTGTCACGATGCCGGTCAGTGCTTTTTTGATGGTCAAATCCTTGCCCCCTTAGGAAAAAAAATACATTCCCGCGCTTACGCGTGGGAATGTATTTTCAGTTTTGATATATTTTGCAGCATCCGGCGCCCCAGGGCCCGCGAGTCTTCAGCATACATACCATCTACTGTAATCCCCTCCCCATGCCTCGTGGGTAAAACGGCGACTGTCAGCTAGGCAGTTCTCCTGACTCTGGTTCACGGCTCATCCAAACCTTCCCAGGACTTTTCATCCCAGTGGCATATTCTTGGATTTGCTCCCCATTACAGTGGCGGGACCGCGCCGGCTTTTCACCGGACTTCCCTATTAAGCCCCGCAGGGCACCCAACTCTTTTGTTATTTGGTTTTGCTTTTAGTGCTTTTTAGCTTCCGGGTTATTCAGTTCATCAATGGCATCTTTAACATGTTGGATATAAATATCTTGAAAACCTGCATTTTCACCCAAGCCATGCACATAAGTGTCTACTTTAAAGCCGGCGGCAATAAGCTGGCTTTTTGCTGAATCCTCTTCATCACCGGCCATATCGTTGGTAGCATGGTCACCGGCTACCAGCATGAACGGCATAAGAGTAACTTTTTTTACTTTGTTGGCTTTTAATTTAGCCAGCATATTGTCGAAGGACGGATACCCTTCCACGGTGAACAGATATACGTTTTTATAGCCTTCATCCTGTAATTTAAGCTGCATGGCGGCATAAGCCGAATTTCCGGGATGGCTGCCACCATGTCCCATCAGTACAATGGCTTCGTCTTTTTTCTGTTTGGGGAACTGGTTTTCTAATGCTTTAGCAGCAGCTAAATAGTCATCAGGTTTCTCTTCTTGTCCCATAAAATACATAATAGGTCTGCCTAAGGCAATTTTGTCAAAGGTTTTAGCGGCTTCATGATGTTTTACAACACCCTTCACCAAATCAAACTCTTCACCGGCAGCAATATGCAGCGGCTGAACAATAACTTCATTAAAGCCTTCGGCTTTTAAACGGTCAAGCGCTTCTTTTTCGGTATCGATTTTCACGCCGTCACGTTCAGCAATTCTTTTAATGATAATCCGGGAAGTAAAAGCCCGGCGAACTTCGTACTCGGGAAATTCTGCTTTTATTTTGGTTTCAACAGCTTCAATGGTTGTCTTTAAAGTTTCAGGATACGTAGTACCAAAGCTTACAACTAAAATAGCCTTTTTGCCTGCCTGAGCCGGTGCAGCCGCTGCCAGTGACGGAACCAGACTTACACAGCCAAATACAGCCAGCATGCACAGGGTGGTGATAAACGAATAGATGTTTTTCATTGGCCAAAAACAACTCCTTCATATTTTTTGATTACCGGACACGCCTTCGTTACCAGGATGATGGGAGCAGCCTGTGATTAAAACAGCAAACCTCTCAACCGTAGCGGTGAGAGGTTTGAACAGTAGCCCGAACAGAAAGCTCCTGGTGTGTAAACCAGGAGCGAATTAGCCAGTTACGCCATAAAAGCGCCTACTATAATCCCCTCCCCATACCTCGTGGGTAACAAACGGCGATTGTCAGATAGGCAGTTCTCCTGACTCCGGATCATAGCCTGCTTAAACCTTCCCAGAAAATCCATCCCAGTGGTATATCTTAAGCCTGCTCCCCGTTACAGTGGCGGGACCGCGCCGGCATTTAACCGGTCTTCCCTATTAAGCCTGTAAGGCACCTATCTCTAACATATGTAGTTTTCTTATGAAATTAGCATAACACTGCAGGAAGTGATTGTCAATCCATATTAATTTGAATCCTATCTACTATATCACGATAAATCAGCTGAATATTGTAATCACCGATACCATAATGAGGATATTTCTCGTTTATTTCTTTTATTACAAACGGTTTATCTTTGTTTTCTTTAACCATTTTTGTTATGGCTAACCGAATATCGCTATTAGCGGAAATATAGTTTGTGTACAAGTTAATTCCTGCGTTTAATTCTGCAAAAACCGGATATTTTTCTCTTGTTGGCCGTCTTTGCAAGAGAACCTCCCGGTATATCTCGTAATATCCCGCAGGGTTAATTTGATAGGATATACGTATTATGTCCTGCAAACTGTCATATTGCCAGAAATCGTGCCGGATAATATGTAAATGCACTTCCCCCTGATAGTTGCTGGCATCCAGATAGGCGCACAAGGTTAAAATATTCATCTGACAAAACATATCGGCATCAAACCATAATATAATCTCCGAATACGAGTGACTTAATAATGCCTCTAGTTCTGTCACCGTCAATTCGTTATAGCGCTCATAAGCAACCTGTAAGGTTTCTGCCCGTAATTGAAAGAATTCCTCACTAAAAATTGTCTCCGCGCATTTCCCGGTAATCATGGATTCATTAAATGCAATAATCTTCTGGCCTGAAATGCCTTTAGTCTCTAAATAGGATTTCAGTATTGAGCCGTTAGCAATATGTAAAATCATACTACACATCCCTCTTATATTATCTGATATCAACCGGTTTATGCGAAATTAGCAACCGCTTTTAGTGTTTCTACTTTCCTTATATAACTGACAAATTGCTGGCACAGCCACGGATCAAACCGTGTCCCGGCGCAGGTTTCCACTGCTTGCAACGCCTGGCGGCCGCTTAGATTATTCGTTCCTTGTCTGTTTGTCATCTCATCGAAAGCATCGCAGATAGAAAGCATTCTGCTTAGAAAGGGAATCTCGGCTTCTTTCAGGCCTTCCGGATATCCTGTTCCATCATACCGTTCATGGTGATAACGAACAATAGGACTTATTTCCTTCAGCCCCACACTATTAAGGATGACCCAGCCATATACCGTATGAAGTTTGTGCATATCCTGTTCGTCGTCTGATAATGGTTCAAGTTTATTAAATACATTGCCAGGCAGGCACAATCTGCCGATATCATGCATTAAACCACAATAATATGCTATTTGTATTTTTTTATCGGAAAACCCCATACAATCCGCCCATTCCAGCATGTGCATACCAACACTTTGACAATGCCTCAATGTAGCAGGGTCATAGTTGTGAAAAAGTTCCATTAACTTTTCAATTCTCCTCATTGGTATCCTCCTTGTTTATAAGCCGTCTTAGTCAGTCAAAGCCGTAAAGCGAAGGGTAGGACCCGTGACAGTGAAGGGAGGATTACGCTATTATCCCGCTGCAATATTGCAGCATCCCCTGGAAAGCTGCCGAGCCATAACACAAAAGTCTCCCTGCTGAAAGGCGAGGAGACAGACAAAACAGTATCGCTATACCGATAAAATCCCGGCGTATAACATACGCCGGGACAAAATAAGCACAAGCCAAACTGCTGCGCTAATCCCCTCCCCATCGCTCGTGGATAAAACGGTGATTATCATATAGGCAGTTCTCCTGGCTCTGGATCATCGCTGGCTCAGGCCTTCCCAAGACAATAATCTCAGTGACATTTTTTGAGTTTGCTCCCCATTACAGTGGCGGGACCGCGCCGGTATTGCACCGGCTTATCTATTAAGCCTCGCAGGCACCTATACTGTCATATTAAGTTTTCCCGGTGTATTCAACTGCTCTTGCCACGCTATTGGTTGTTGAATACAATTTTTATGTTAAAGTATAATTGTAAAAAATTAGGGCCAAATTGGCCCGCGCGCCAGCGGCGCAAAAGTTCGAAAGGAGCGTTTTGAGAAGAATGTCCTGAAGAAATATTAAAACTCCCAACCGTTGAAAAGCTGGGAGTAATAATCAGTAGACTAATAGAAAGCTCCTGGTTTATATACCAGGAGCGAATTAATCAGCTACGCCATAGAAGCGTCTACTGTAATCCCCTCCCCATACCTCGTGGGTGAAAAACGGTGATTGTCAGACAGGCAGTTCTCCTGACTCCGGATCATGGCTTGCTTAAACCTTCCCAGGAAATACATCCCAGTGGTATAACTTAAGCTTACTCCCCGTTACAGTGGCGGGACCGCGCCGGCTTCTAACCGGACTTCCCTATTAAGCCCCTAAGGGCACCTATCTCGAAATATTTAGTTTATCCTTGCTATGCATATGACTATACCATATCCGGAAATACCTGTCAATACCGCCCTGACAAACAGTCATTTAAGAATTCATTTATATTAAATCAACCAGGGGTACTCTTGACGGCAATCAACCACATAATCAAGATATACCGTATTGTCTTTAATCTTGTAAATAAAGAGGTAACGTTTGTCCACAAGCAGTTTCCTATAGACATTTGCGATCAATAAGTCATGCCCCATGTTCGGGAAACTTTTTACAAAGTGCAGATATTTCGTTATAATTCTTGCGTATTGCGGCCGAAGGTTTTATATTCACTGCAAGCACCTCCTGTAGTAAAATAGTATTCTTATTATATGCTTATTTTACCACTGAAACTTCTTGAGGGTCAAAGGCAGTCTTCTCTGTAATAATACTTCAGGACAATCCCCTTCTGCCAAAACCAGCTCTTTAATCCCTTCTAACAAAATTTGTAGACACCTCACTTGTCAGACTGGTATAATATGACCATTATATTGAACTTTCCCATACAGGATAAAATGTTTGCAAATGCATAAAGCGTAAAGGAGAGGCCGCTAAGGTTGCTCCTTTTTTAAGTTCAATTGCAATAAAATATAGATAATCATGGTAAAGACATAGTGCCGGACTATAACGCGAAAGCAATGGGATTGAAAGTTTGCCGTATCAACAAATCAGTGTTGGAGAAGTCAAACCAGCGGATGAAATCATATATCATGACAGAGTACAGGAGGATGATACAATGAACCAATGGACGATTTGCGGATACAGTGTGGCCCGGGGAGAAAAGAAACAGGTTTTGATCGAGCCAGGTGTAGCGGGATATGAAATGCCGGCTACTTTGATTTATGGTAATGAGGACGGCCCTACCATTGTTGTTACGGCAGGCATCCACAGCGGGGAATACCCCGGAGTCGCCGCGGCCATCCGCGTGGCAGCGGAAATTAATCCGGTCAGGGTCAAGGGGCGAATATTATTGCTGCATTGCGTTAACACCAGTGGGTTCTGGGCGAAATCACCAGACCGTGTACCGGAAGATGGCGCGAATTTAAACGCCAATTACCCGGGCAGCCCGGATGGTGGTACCGGCGACCGTATCGCCGACTACTTTGTCCGCGAGATTTTTCCCCAGGCCGGATTCATCATTGACTTGCACAGCGGCGGCCAAATGGAGCCTCTCACCCCCTGCCTGTTCTTCCCTGCAGCGGCAGGAGAAGAGGTTCATAAAACTTCGGAAGCGGCCGCGCGGGCGACCGATATTCCCTACCTGATTGCCTCAACTGCAGCTACGGGACAATATAGTTATGCCGCCAAACTGGGTATACCGGGTCTCCTGCTGGAACGGGGATACTGCGGTTATTGCAAGGAAGCATGGGTGCAGGCATATCAAAAGGATATCCGTTTACTATTTAATCACCTGGGTGTATATGTGTTTAATCCGGCAGAACCTGTATGTGATAAAAAGGTATATAATAAAACTATTTACCTGGCGGCCGCAGAGGCAGGCCTTTGGTATCCCGCTATAGAGGAAAATGGGATAGTGAAAAAGGGCGATCTGTTAGGTCATACAGAGAACTTTTTCGGGAAATGCATCCGGGAATACTATGCGGAAGAGGATGGCAGACTGTGTGAAAAGTGCATTTAAAAATTATATGAAATTACAAATATGTTAAAATATAGTTGTATACTGATTGAGA
>NZ_BMBX01000024.1:0-54682 GCF_014634905.1 Sporomusa sp. GT1
ATAAAGACGAGTCTTAAATATGTGAAATGCTATGTAAAACTGAGAATTAAAGAGATTCTTTAAGATTATTGAAGGAGTTAAAAATTCTGGGCAGACAATATTCGCACTATGTAAGAATAAAAATACAGAGTAAAATTGCTCTTACGAATATAATTGATCGAACGATGCCAGGCATAAAAAAGCTATTGCAGGGGAAACGATCAAATAATCCTGTTAAGGACAAGTTGGCTGACTTTATAAAAGAATATTGGCATTATGACAATATCACCAAGAAAAGCGAGTGTAGTTTTATTAGCAGCTATTGTCAATGGGCAAAAAAGAAGGGATACCATGCAAGCGAAGCCAAGGCAAGAGAAATTTATGCCATGGCTAAAGCCGGTATCCCTACTTTATCTTCCAGTGCCGCATCGACCAAAATGTTAGTACTGGAATCTATTAGAGTACTGGGTGAAGTCAACCAAACTCTGCAAACAATTTTAACACAAATGCAGATGATAGCAAGTAATCTAAAGGAATACGAGGTAGTCCATTCAATGTCAGGGGTTGGAGATGTGTTAGCCCCTCGTTTGATCGCTGAAATTGGAGATGTCAAAAGGTTTCACAGCGGAAGTGCATTAATAGCCTACGCAGGTCTTGATTCTCCACCTTACGAATCAGGCAATTTTATAGGAAATAAGCGAAGTATATCAAAAAGGGGATCATCTTTATTACGGAAAACTGGGTACGAGGTGATGAAATGCCTAAAAACAACCAAGCCGGTTAATGATGCGGGAGTTTATCAATACATGTTAAAAAAAGAATCTGAAGGAAAACCTAAGAAAGTTGCAAAAATTGCAGCACTAAATAAATTTCTTAGAATTTATTATGCCCGAGTAATGGAAGTGCATCGAAACTAGTTAATAATCTATATTCCATTTATTGTAAGACCAATTTAGTTATTAAATTGGTCTGTTTGTTATGCAAAAAAAACAATATATGTATAAACATAAAAACTTGCATGAAAGTACTTGATTTTTCTTAGCAGGTTTTTATGCGATTTTATGGGGGTGGGGAATTTGAACTATAAGGACCTTATTGAAGCCATTACCAAGGCTGGCCAAGGCTTAACCGATGCATGGTTGTTTAAAACCATTCTGGCGTTTATTGTAGCTGCGGTAACTAGCGTTCATGGCAGCGCATTGCTGACATTTATCGTGCTAATTTTTGTAGATTTGGTTACCCGATGGATAGCAATTAGTTATAAGCATTTGCAGGATTGTAGTAAGGTTAGCGACTTGCTAAGTTGTTTGCTTAATATCCCGGCGGCCTTTAATGCCGGGCGGATAAACTCTGATGCCATGAAGCATAGATTTGCAGGCAAGCTAATTCTTTACATGGCCTTGACAATCATGGCCGTGAGCGCCGACAATATGTTAAAACTCGCTTGAGAACGCCGCTGCTGCTAAAAGTGGCCTGGGTATATTTGGCGGCTACGGAAGCCATAAGTGTGTTGGAAAACTTAAGAGACGCAGGAATAGAGCAGGCAGCCAGCCTGCTTGATTTTTTGCGCAGTCGCCTAGGTGTAATGTTGGAACGGTTTAAAAATAAATAATAAGGAGAGTACATTATGGCTAAAAGCGTAATCGACCCCGGCCACGCCGGCGGGAGAACTGACCCAGAGGCATGCAACCCCATAACCGGTTTGCAGGAAGCGGATGTAAATTTAGCGGTATCCAAGCTTGTGGCACATTATTTGGATACAGCAGGGTGCTTAGTCAGGTTAACCAGGACCGAGAAGGAACAGCCGGAGACTGACAGTCTACAGTACCGGTGTGATGTTGCAAACTACTGGGGCGCTGACCTGTTTGTCAGCCTACATTGTAATTCTGCGACCAATCCAGCAGCGAAAGGATTTGAAATCTATACCACCAAGGGAAATACTGGCGCCGATCGGATCGCAACTTGTATTACTAATCAGGTGGCAGCTACCTTTCCAGAATTGCCAATTCGCGTCGACTGGTCTGACGGGGATGTCGATAAAGAGGAAAATTTTTATGTGCTTAGGTACACTAATGCGCCGGCAGTGCTTGTAGAGATGGCTTTTATCAGCAATCCGGAGGAAGCTGCATTACTGGCAGACCCGACATGGCAGGATGAAATGGCCAGAGCGATTGCCAGAGGTGTGACTGATTGGCTCAGCAAATAAAAATAGCCAGTGGACGGCATAAGGAAGGCTAATCAATGAGTGCCCCAGCATAAAGTTTGTTTATTATACTTATTTTAGTTTTGGTTATATCTGTGTTAATTGCTGTTGGTTTGACCTTGTTAGTGCTGGCTAATATTTTCTTTAAAAAGCACTATCTATTTTGGCTTTTTTTTGTACGGATAAAGAGTGAGGGGTGTATGCGGGGGTGATCTGTCAGTCTACGGGGTTCCGGAATATAGTCATCCACATAGTTAATCACCTCCCTTCTGAGGTGAGAGTTCGGCAAAAACCAAAAGTTTCTTTAAAATAATTAAATAAAAATAGCGCCGTGGAGGCGGCGCTTATTGGGAAGGGTGAGGAATTATGTTTAGTTTAACCAAATGCCAGGCGGCTATTCTGCTTAGCGTTGTTTTATTGGTGGCGGTGGTATAGTGGGCAAAATTTTAACTTTTATTGTTAGCTACATTGTCCTTTACCCATTGGTAGATTATGTTTTGAGATTTTGGTTAAAACCATGATGCGAAAAAAGCAGAAATAGACAGCCAAATATTTCGAGCAAAGGAGAAAATTTCTGTCAATGCGTAAATAGTCATATAAATCATAAATATTAACATGAGCAACAAGAAGATAAAGAAAAAAATCTTCTCTATAATAGCGCAAGTTTCTTGAATAGCGGGAGCGAGTTGATAATTGCGGTATTTATAAGTAAAACTTCTTGTTGGCATTCCTAATTGCTCTCGTAAAGAGTCAAAAGTAGTCGATATTTTAAAACTTAAATCATTAAATATTTCATGTCGAATTTCGTCTGTTTTGGTTTCTAATGAAGAATATTCTTTTAATGTTTTAACATAATAAATAATGTCTGGATCAACCAATTCATAATTAGCGTCAATTATTTTTTCTAGTTCATTTATATAAAAAAGAGTCGTTTCTTTATCTATTTTTTTATAAAAATCCTTTTCTAACAATTTAAACATCGGCAAGTAAACATTTTTAAGTTGCTCTCTATATACTGGAATTTTAATTTCCGGTTGTAACTTTAACTTAGCAATTTTATAAGCACCATAAGTAGCGATTATTGTACTAATCAATTGAATATTTAACGTAATATCTTCCATCATATCAACCTTCCAGTTCTAAAGGTGTTGTTACACTTCGACAAAAACCAAAAATTACCTTCAAAGTAGCGTGTTATCATGGACACTAACGAAATTAAACAAGGGGTATTAACCTTTATCAGATCGAACTGGAAATACTTTGTAGGACTGGCCGCTGTGCTGGCCCTATTGATTTGGGGAAACCAAGAATACCGGGACTGGAAGCAGCACATCAAAAGCCAGGCTGCGCAGCCAACCGTCATAACTACAGCACCGCCGCCGCAGGTCATTCACACCAACACGGAAACTATCCGGGAAGTAGTGGTTTAAGCGCCATCGCATCCGGGCGCGGTGCTGCAGTTCGTGGAGCGTGAAGGGAAGATTATAGCTATCATTGACGGCAAGGAAGTGGAAGTGCCAAATCAGACCGGCCAGTCGGAGGTGTCCCTAGGGGAGAATGGGGAGTTGCGGTTGTCATCAGTTACTACAGCCCGGATCGATGTGACCGACATGGCCAACGCCCAGGCCCGGCTGATTGCTAACCAGGAGCTTGAAAAACAGGCTGCAGTTTATAAAAAAGAGATAGACAAAGAAAAGTCCGCCCGGAAAAAGGAGCGGCTGTTTTGGATTGTGGGGGCTGGAGTTGGGGGATATTTGTTAGCACGATAAACAAGGAGGATATTATTGTGGACTTTGGACAAGCTTTACTTGCTTTGAAAAGTGACCATAAGATTGCTCGTGCAGTATGGGGGAATGCACGGTTCCTACTACTAATAAATCCCTATGGTTATTCGGTTAAGGTTAATATGGCAATTAACGAGAGTCCATTGTTGGCGTTTATTGGGCTAAAAACGCCTGATTTTTTTGTTCCATGGAGCCCGGAGCAGGCAGACTTACTTGCGCATGATTGGATTGTGCTGGATAAATAATAAGGCGCGAATGAAAACTCCCTATCTAAAGTAGACCGCTCCCGTGGAAATAGACAGGCAGGAAACGCCCTGTCGTAGGATAGCTTAGAATTACACGGCCACCGCTCCTGATTTGAAAGGGAGTATGGCCATTTTTTGTCTTGATGCGTTCGAAGTTGTAGAAGTGGATGTATTGGTCAATGAGATGACGTGCTTGGTGGATGGTCTGAATTTTCTGACGGTAGATGCACTCGGTTTTCAGAATGCCGAAGAAGTTTTCAGCAGGGGCATTGTCCAGAGGTGTCGCCGCTCTTGACATGGACGGCAGAATGCCGTACTGTTTGGTTAGGTTCAAATAGCCGTGCGAGGTATATTGGAACCCTTGGTCGCTGTGGAGGATCAGTCCATCAGCGACCTCCTTTTTTGCTTTTTGAATGGTTCGATAAACCAGAGCATTGTCTTGTATGGTTCCCATATCGTAGGCAACGATGAAATCGTCATACAAATCCTTGATAGCCGACAAGTAGAGTGTCCCCTCGCCGGTGTGTATATAACTGATATCTGTTACCCATTTTTGGTTTGGCCTGTCTGCATGGAAATCCCTGTTCAGTTTGTTCTCATAGATGTTCATCCGCTGTTGCCGTTGGTACAGCGGACGAGGGCGGCGAATGGACGAGAGCAGGCCATACTTACGCATCACCCGAAGTACTGCCTTGTGATTGACAACAAGGCAGTGTTTTTGTAACAGCCACAGCCTGACACGTCTGTAACCGTAGGTTTCTTTTGTTTCCTGCTGGCACTGAGCGATCAGCTTGCTCATTGGCATGTCCCGATCCGGTCGGTCCCTTCTTTTTCTCCATGCGTAATACCCGCTACGAGATACTTCGAAGAACCTGCACATAAACGTAACCGGATACTTCTCTTTGTTTGCTTCCATCGCTGCATATTTGATTTTTGCATTCACACCCTTCCAGCAGCTTGAAGAAAAGATCGATACAAATCCACTTCCCGTTCCAATTCTTTAATGCGCAGCTCCATTTCACGCTGTTTTGTGAATGGTGATGTGCGCGGTCTTCCTTGCTTTTTAGATATGAAAAATTCCGGTTCCTTGTTATAACGCCGTACCCAATTTTTGATTTGTACCTTTGTGAGTCCCAGTGCATCTGCTATTTCCTGGCGTGTTTTGCCTTGCTCACGCATGGCGATTATCTCTGGTTCCATTATTTTGATGTGCGTATATTGCCTTTTCATGCAATCACCCCCTGTCGTAGTTTCTATCCTACAACAGGGGGCGTTTTCTCTCAATGTCTGTTTCTTGGGATGCGGTCTAGTAGATGGGGAGTTTTCATTTTTAGAATGTATGTTGCTAAACTTAACCCATTGAATATAACTGGTGTAATTGCTCTACGCCAAATGCATAACGAGTATTAGCGTCTTGGGAAAGCAACGATTGATTTTGATTGTTACTGGATGGAAGTCCGGTATCTAAATTGAAGTCATTTTTAAGATAGGCGGTAATAGTCTCTTCGTTCAGAAAAAAATCCATGGAATTTTCAGAGCAAGATGAAAAGAACCTTTCCGACGCCGTTATTACGTCAGACGTTGTGGTGACGGCCATCTCGTAAAGATCATCTACGCTAAAGTTCAGTTGGTCATTTGAGGACGAGGCAAACCATCTTTTTCGTTCGCTATTAAAGATATGAGGAGAATCACTTTCGGTAATCTGTATATTGCCTGTTATAAATCCATTAATATTTTTCCTGATAAGTTTAATTCCTTGTTTCGTAAAATTGATTTCTGCTTCATAATCTTTATATGCATCATGTATTGGATGATTATCAGAATTAATATTGTATCGACCAAAATAATAATCCCAGTCAATGTCTTGACTGTACGATGCTTTGATTCCTTCGTTTAGCAAGATTGCGAGGGTCATGTGCAACTTGTCGTTATCATTCTTGTCCTGCAATCCAAAGACAGGGTCAAAGCGAGATAATTTATAATCAGTTTTTCTTAGCAAAAGGATATTATCAATTTGAGTTTCCAACTCTTTGTGGGCTTTATAATTAGATTCTGGGCTATGAAGTGTCCAATGATCCTGAGTTGTTCTATATACAAAAGGATGAATAAGGCAATCTGTAACAACATGAGAATAGTATCCGTAGGCAAACGCTTTTAACAACCTTTGTTCGCTATAATTATCGTTGTGACGAGATTTAATATTATTAAGTAGCCATGTAAACAGGGTAAAAGAGTTGCAACGATGAAATGCATCTGATAATGCCTCCCATTCGTTCGACATAGACATATTCAAGATACGGTTGGATATTAAGTCTTTGACATAAAATAAATCGGGACCAAATGAACCTAGCGCAATAACATTGGAATACTCATTCCATAAATCTGGAAAAACTCTTTGAGTGCCATCACTAGCAACAAAAAAGTGCGTCAAAGGTTGTGGCATAATTATCACTCCCATCAAAATTCAAATATAGTCGTTCTTCGACAGAAAGGAATAAAATCCCTATTAAATTGACTGAATTTTTATCATGAAAAATCCGCTCGTAAGAAGAGCGGACTATGTGGATTATTGGCACTGTAGCCGATGCGTATTTGTTAACGCAAATGATTTTTGAGCTCTCGGGAAAACCGGGGGCTTATTTTATTTTGGGAGGCGATTCAGATAGACAAGCACCTTATTTGTCAACAATTCAAACCACTAGTTAAGAAATACGCAGGTATTTATAGGCGCTCAGTTCCGGATGCCGAATCCGAAGCCTGGTTGGCCTTGCTGCAAGCCTTGTATAACTTCATCCCGACTTAGGAGTTCCGTTGGCTGGCTATCTCGAAAGCCGGGTTAAGTTTGGCCTGTTAAATCTTTGGCGAAAAGAAGCAAAGCGCAAGCAAATGGAATGCCAGGGGGACAAGGCGATTGAGTATGTGGCAGCTCCCGATGATCCACAGGCTGAGCTGGTATAAAGGAAACAATTGAAAGGATGCTGGCGGCATTGCAGGAATTACCGCAGCGGCAGCTACTTGTACTAATTCATATTTTTGTATATGGGCGTAAGTTGGCATGCATTGCTCAAGTATTAGGAATTACGGTACAGGCAGTAAGCCAAATAAAAAATAGAGCGTTGAGGCGTTTAAAAAGTCGACTGGTTTGAATGTATATAAATGAAGGCCGATATGCGGGAAACACACAGTTAATTAAAAGGTCCTTGGCTATATCGGGTTTCAAAATAATTAATTTGGAGGAATGTGAAATGGCAACAATAGGGCAACCGTTAACAGCGCCAGAAGCAGGATGGAGACGTTATGATGAAAGAGATTCAAGAATAAAATATACAGGCGATTGGTCTTTCAGGACGGATGTAACTGCTGATTATAAGTCTACTCGTACTTATTCCTCTACTAACGATAATGAAATGCAAATAAATTTTTATGGTAGTAAGGTACGATTATTAGGTCCTTCATCCCCTAGTCGTCCGCAAAATGGTAGTGCAGAGGTTTATCTAGATAATACATTTGTGGGTATGGTTCATCAGTATGCAGACCCTGGAAACCTAACAGTGTTAAATTTTGAATATGTAAATCTTAGTAAAGATGTGCATGTCATAAAAGTTATAACTAAAAATTTAATAAGAGATGAACTTTGGTGCACACTAGATGCCATCGACATCGACTCCGATGGATATTTAGTGCATCCAATATCCGTCAATCTAACCGCCAATGCAGGCGATTCCCAGGTAACCCTTATATGGGAGTCAGTCACCGGTGCCACTGGTTACAATGTAAAGCGAGCTACCACAACGGCCGGCCCATACGAAATAATTGCTGCCAATATCTCCGGGAATAGCTATGTAGACACCGACGTTGAAAACGGTACAACTTACTATTATGTAGTTACAGCAATAATGGCAGGTGAAGAAAGTGGTAATTCCAATGAAGCTTCAGCTTTACCAGAAGCAGATGATGGGCAGGCTATACTCCGCGTTACTATGATTGATTCTAGCGAACGGGAATATAAAGTCACTAAGGCTGTTGCAAATGATTTCATAACCTGGTGCAATCGATCAATTGGAACCGGTAACTCATGCTATGCATTTGACAAAGGTATTCAAAGTAGCAAAGAGTATTTGTTTTACGAAAAAATCAGCAGCTTTGAAGTGATTCTGATAGCGTAGTAGAATTAGCCCACTCTTGGCCGACGGCTGGGAGTGGGCTTTTATTTTTGGAAATTGTAATAATTTCGTGTGAAGTGTGATATAATAGAGATGAGTTTAAATAAAAAGTTAACAATAAACAATCATCGCGGGGTGGAGCAGTTGGTAGCTCGTCGGGCTCATAACCCGAAGGTCACAGGTTCAAGTCCTGTCCCCGCAACCACGAAATTCTATCGCCTGCCGGGTTCGTCCTGGTGGGCGACTTTTTCATTTTGTCCACTTGTGGATTTAACACAAAAGCGTTAATTTACTTTCATGAGGCAGTTTGAAAGCGGATTTACCTATCTCTCAGCCATTGCCGAGGATGGGCTTTTTTTGTTTTATTTATATTTTAAAATACGTTATAATTACAGTTAGATTTAATGTGATATATTATATAAATGAATTTTGGGGGTTTTAACTATGGCAGAAAGCTATTTTAAAAATCATTCTGACCAGGAACTAGCTCGTTTATGTTTAGAGCAGCTTAAGTATAATAAAACGACAAAGCGCGATTATAGTAAAAATAATGTAAAAGAAAGCCAATATCTCAAGGAATTGCAAACTGAAATTGTCCATCGTTTTATTAATATGCATAAAGAAAAGGAAAATGAATAAGTGACTTATTAACCACCTTCCCAGGCTTCGGCCTGGGGCTTTCCGGGGTGCGGTTTTATTTTACCAACCTTTTCTAAAGAAATTATAAAAATGGGAATCTATAATAAAAGCATTCCATATTATGGCTTACATATATTCCTCTATGCTACCCGGCCAGTGTGCCGGGTTCTTTTTATTTCTACGTATTCCCACTTGTCAACCGCAAACATGTGTTCCGTACTGATGATGAACACATGTTCTATAGTGAGGTGTGACATGGAAAACAAAAATAAAATATCTATCGGTATAACCGCTTACCATGGCGAGGATGGAAAAATAAAGCCTCTCTACCTGCATTGGGAAGACGGTCGCAAGTTTGAGGTTGACCGCGTACTGGACGTTCGAATAGCAGCATCCTTAAAGGTTGGCGGACATGGCATGAGGTACACATGCAGAATTGCTGGCAAGCAGGTTTACTTGTTTTGTGTTGACAATAAATGGTTTGTAGAGAAATAATTTAGTCCCTGGATGCAATTTACTTGTATCTACTTCGATTTACTTATGACTACTAATAAAACTCATGTAAAGCAGCAAAATCAAGCCATCGCATTTCTGCGATGGCTTGATATGCAAGAGAAGTACCGGGGAATGTAATTGATATAAGCTACTCATCATCTTTTGGTTGTTGTACCAAAGGCTTCGCCGCAACTGGTTGAAGGTTGTGTTCAGTAAGACGATTGGTAGCAAGTAGTGCATCGTCCTGCCACATTTGGTAGCCATAAATTACTACCGCATGCAACAATGTTACGGGCAGAGATAAAAATGGGGACATGTTGAAGTCGACAATACCTCTACTCGGTAAAAAGTAATCTAGGATAAAAAAATTAAAAACTATATCTAGGATTGTATTTGTAATCATATATGGCCAGAAGCGTCCATATGTAAACTTAAAAACCCAAATTGTTAATACAGGCATTGTTCCGTAAAAATACGGTAGCATCTCGTTAAAAGGATATGTTGATTCTCGGGTAGCCCAAACGCCTAGACCAATTCCAATGTCGCCAATTATAGTAGTCAGCACAACAGCAAACATGGCAACCGGCATCCAACGCTTTATCTCTTCTTTTCTCATAAAAAAAAGAGACAACCAAGGAAGTAAAGCTAATGACCACATGATAAAACTATTGCTCATAAAAAATCCCCCTAAACTTATTGCTGAAATTAGCTTTACTCACATCTTGAATAATATACAAAAAAGGCGAGACAGCAAATAAAGGACATTATCGTCCGCACCTGGCCGGTGACAATGGAGCTGCGCTGAATCTGGCACTAAATTAACATAATTTTTACCAATCTATAACACTAAAGCCGAATTTTTGATGTAATATTAAATCAGCCTTTAAGTAATCTCTTCCTAAAAAAGCTGCCTGCCGGGTTCGTTCCCTGGTAGGCAGCTTTTTTTTATTAATTCTTTCCAACCTTTTCTAAAGAAATTATAAAAATGGGAATATATAATAAAAGCATTCCATATTATGGTTTACATATACTCCTCTATGCTACCCGGCCAGTGTGCCGGGTTCTTTTTTTTGGCCGTGCCTATATAACAACCCGGAAAATTTGCAACTCCTCATCGTGAGTGTCAATATTAGCCGGACATAAGGGGTGGGGCAGGGGGAGCAGCTACTTTATTTTGCCGCATGTATCTTTTTCCATTTCCGTATTTTAGTACGGAAAGACTTAAACGGAGCAACAGTATTAATGTGTACCCATTTCCATACAGGCCAGTTCGAGCTTGTCGATGCAGCCCATTTTCTACCGCCGGGCTTGAATAATTCTTCATCACTAAAGTCATTCAGCCATTCAATAAGTGAATCCACCGCATCAACAAACAATTGCTGAAGCTGCGCCAGGGATTTGTCCCGATACTTGTCATAAAAGCTTTGATACAGTGCGCCCAATTGATTCCACTTATAGCCGGGTTCAGGGGTAATAACTTCTTTTCCCTCATGCTCTTTGCTATCCCAACTGCGAAGCAGCCTCATCCAGCCAAGTTGATAAGCAATGATTTCTTGTGGAGTGCGATCTACTTCCTGATAACGAATATCTTTATTGGCTTCCGAAACATCCTCAAATTCACCAATAAATAAATTAGCTGTTTTCTTTATCTCGTCAATTAAAGCATTTTTACTACTGTATTCTTGCATGATTATTGTCCTTTCTGTGGATTTATAGATTTTGACATTATTTTCTTTACTATATGTAAAATTTTACATATAGTAAAGAAAAACGTTTCATATAGATGGAATAAAAAGTTTTGGAAGGATTATTTTCCCTTATCACGAAGTGGTAAGAGAAGGGAGGCCGGAATATGTGCGGAATGAACTGGTATCGTGAAGAAATGGAACGGGCTGAGGAGGATTTGGACCGTTTAATGCAATTGCTGGCGATGATGGAAGAACGGTACAAATTGCCGCTGGCTGAGCCTGATGATAGCAATAGACTCAGTCCCGATATTGTTGATGTTTATTTAGAGCTTGTTTCACGAAAAAAGGCGCTGACGATGAATAAATCCCCACAGGCTTAGCTGCTGCGGGGATTTATTCATTGTCAGGTTATTTTAACGAATGCTCAAGTCCTTCATCCATAGCTTCGCGATAGGAAGCTTCATTAGCGGTAGCCTTAGACACAATAGAGGAATTAATTTCAGCGCGGGTCAGGCTGTTGTCGCCGCCATTATCGCTAAACTTATCTGTTACGTTTTCAGGTGCAGTATCATCATAGCCATTGGTAGCAATAAATAACTCGGCGTCAGATATGCTGGAAAACATTCCGGGAATAAGTTTTTTCATCAAATCCCTCCTTTATGATAAAGCTGTTTTTAGTTTCTCCAATGTTTTTGATTCCATGAGTTTCAACACAGTTCAAATTTTTGCTAAAAAAGCAACAAAGCGGCGTAATGCCGCTTTGTCAGCAGGGTTATTAAGAAGGGGTGCTATTTACCGGAGCTTCCTGTTTTTGGGGAGAATTGCTCGCAACCGGAGCTTGCTGAGCTGTGGTTTTCTCAGCGGCGGACTGGTTTTGTTTGGAATTTGAACCACCGGGTAAATCTTTAAATCCCATTCCACTCACCTCCAGCCTTAGTATTCTCCTTTTTGGATAAATATACCACAATATTGTAAAAAAATTGAAAAATATAGAAAGGAGTGGATATTTCCACTCCTTTGCCTGGCTTTTACTTGCAGCACTTTTCTTCTTTTTTCTCTTCTTTAGCTTTTGGGCAAATTTCTTTGCCAAACTCTACATTGCCTTTACCTTTGTTTTCTCTGTTTTCTTTGTTACAACGCTCTTTAGCCATAAAATCATCTCCTTTCGTTTAGATTGGGAGGTGACGTTAATCGTCGGCTAGTTCGTTAATCATGAACTTGGCAGCCTGGTAAATAACTGTGCCAACGGCTACAGCCTTAAGCACTGAGGTTAGGCCAATATCCATGTCCATCAGCGATTTGTGTTTCTTTCGATGAAACATACTTACCACCTCCTCATTCGATAGTGTAACCAAGCTTGTTAAGTACAACACGAAGTAAGAATTGGATTGAAAACCAATAAAAAAAAGCAGCACTTAATATAAAGTCAGAATAATACGATAAAACTAATGAAAGGAATTTTATTACCACAGGGAGGCGGTAAAGATGGTGACAAAAATAATGGCAATTCAACGGCTGGATCTGGCAAGTCGTGACCATCGTAATGCTGCGGATAGTGACAGAAAGAAGCCGCAGAATAAGGCGTCTTTCAAAGAAATTTTTGCCAAGCAATTGTCAGGCACTGCCAAGCCGCCTGTTAACCGCGTGTAAAGCTTACAGCGGCTGCTTCATTATAAGACATAAAATTCTGGAGTTGATGAATAGATAACGGGGCATAATAAGCATACGTAATTTTTATATAATGGTGATATATATGAAAAGTATAAAAACAGGTCTGGATATCGTCAACCTGCATCAGGAATATGTTGATAAAATAAATGAACTTGATGCTGCCGTAGGCAAGCTCGATGAGTTTGGTTATACCAAAACGGTACTCAAAGAAGAACTTGCCAAGTTGAGAACAGATTTGCAGGCGCTGGAAACTACACGTTTTCAAGCGCTGGAACCGGTTATTATTTCAACGTCGCTGCTTGGCGGCCGGTCCTAGTAAACAGCCAAACCCGCTTAAAACATCTTGCGTTTTAAGCGGGTTTGGCTGTTTGTAACTTACAGTTCATCGGCACAGACCGTTTCCGTGCCTTCTACACATTTGAATTCACATTGGTTGCAGTCCTCATTGCTGCCATGGTAGTCGAAACATTTACTTTCCCCGTTTAAGTTTTTTCCATTCCAAAAGCTATAGATATGGCAATCCTCTTTGCTGGACAAACTATCACCTCCCACTTGTTTGGTGTTAGTTTATCCCGATGCGGGCGACAAAATCCTCGAAACCGAGACGGTCAATAGTTTGTCCCAGACGTTCGCCAGGCTGTCCGTAAGTCTGGTAGTAGGCGATGATTTTTTCGATAGATGGTACGACTTCAGCAGGCTGGACCCTTTCCGTGACAATCCGTCCGGCCTGCGCCTTGCGACCGGAGTTGCCGCCGGCAATAATGGTATAACCGCCGGCGGTGCCATAAAGGCCGATATCTTTGACAAATATTTCAGAACAGCCGTTAGGACAGCCGCTGACCCCTATACGGAGCTTGCCGGGCAGTTCGGTGCCATAAAACTTAGTGTCAAGGTCCAGGCCGAGCCGGGTACTGTCCTGAAGGGCCCGCGGACAGTGCGGTTTGCCCGCGCAGACAGCTGTGCTGCGTACTGCTTTGCCAGCAAGCGACTGGGTGTCAAGGCCCAGTTCGCCTAATGCCTGGGTGCGGTGTTCAGGGCATAGCCCAAGGATAACAATGCTGTTCCCGGCAATTTTTATAATGCCTTTGTATTTTTCAGCTATAGCAGCTAATTTGCGCAGCATAACCGGTGTTAACAGTCCTGCAGGCAGGCGTGGCGTCAATGGCAGTTTGGCTTGGTGGTCAGTCATGAGCATCCTCCATTTTTCTCTCTACTATAGCCTTTTTTGGCAGTATTCACAGTGATGTAGCTCACGCTTGCCGGCAAACAGCACTGCTTTTTCCCGGCAAAAAACCGCAACTTTTGTAAAATAATAGAGGGAATTTTCACGGGCAGCGAGAATACCTATCAATATAATAAAGAAAAACAGTAGCTGTTTTTGATATGTGGGGTGTTTGTGTGAAGGGAACTGTTGTCGGGACATGGGTTAATACCGCCCACAAGGTTTGGGGCGAGACGTTGGCGCAGGAAGCAATGCGGCAGGTTGGCTGGGAGCCTGATAAGCTGTTTTTGCCGACAGAAGAAATCGATGATGCTAAGCCCAGGGCGTTTGTCTCCTATTTAGCCAACCGCACAGGTAAGAGCCAGGATGAAATCTGGTTGAGCTTAGGTAAAGACAATGCAGCAACCTTTGCCCAGGCCTACCCCGCCTTTTTCCGTCAGGAGAGCTTGTATTCTTTCTTGCGCTCAATGTATGATGTACATATTGTCATGGTCAAGAGGATACCTGGAGCTAAGCCCCCGGAGCTGTTGATTGAACCGGTATCCGAGTTTTGCGCTATGCTGAGCTATCGTTCCAAACGCGGCATGTTCGGTTACATGAAGGGGCTGCTGGCCGGAGCGGCTGAGTATTTTAAAGAAGATATCAAGACCGAGATTACTGAGTCCTCGCCGGAGCATCTAAAGATGCTGATTACTTTTCCCAAACCCATTACTCATACCAATGTTTACCGGTTTAATCAACTGTTATCCTTTGGCGTTATTCGCAGTATTCCGGCTAAGATCGGTATTGGCGTAGCTGCCATATCCCTGCTTGTTGACGGATTGCTGGCCGGCTTGGGGGTGGCTGTGCCGTTGTGGACAGCGCTCTTAAACGGTGTCCTGGCGGCAGGTGGCGCGGCGCTGCTGCTCCGGCCGTTTGACGGCATTAAGGCGGAGCTTGCCAACCTTCAGGAACGCAAATATTTCACCGAGACCAAGCTTAAGTCAAGCGATGAGTTTGAAGACATTGTCGAACTGCTGGCCCAGTACAAAATGCGGGTTAAGAGCGAGTTCATCGGCTTTAAGGGCATCACTGACGAGATGAATAAATATGGCGACGATTTTAATGCATTGGCATCGCGCATGCAAGATACTTCTGATGAAATTTCCGGAGTAGTCAACGATGTGGCTATGGCGGCTACCAACCAGGCAATGGAGACCGAGACGGCTGTTGGTATTTTAAATGGCAACCTGGAAACGCTGCGGACGGTAGTGACAGAACAAAGTCATAATAAAGAGCAATTGGAAGCGGCAGTAGACGAAATTAATAAAGGCTTTGCCGAAGTGCAGGCGTCCAGCGATAAGCTGGAGCACAGTCTTGACAAATTTGGCGAGGTTAAGCGTTCGGCGGAAAACCTCCAGAATCAGGCCACTAAGATTACGGAAATTACCGGGATGGTGGCTGCCATTGCCGGACAAACCAATCTCTTAGCGCTTAATGCCGCCATTGAGGCCGCCCGGGCTGGTGAACAGGGACGCGGTTTTGCCGTAGTGGCTGAGGAGGTTCGGAAGCTGGCCGAACAGTCCCATCACCACTCGGACAGCATCTCCAGTGATTTAAAAGTATTGATGGAGATTATCGGGAATGTTGTCGGCATGATTGAAGAGGAATTTTCCATTTTAGAATCGGAAACCCGGCAGATGAAAGATGTGGTGGCCGAGAACACCCGCCATGTCGGGAACATCCATCTGGTGGCCGAAAATATTGTTGATATGATTATCAAGCTGGAGCGGGAGATGACCGGCCTGAGCGAAGTGTATGGCAAGATTGAATCCCTGGCTGCTATTTCTGAGGAAAACTCGGCAGCAACGGAAGAAGTAAGTGCTTCGGTACATGTTTACAATGAGAAGCTGCATGATATGATGGGCAAAATCACTGAGTTTAAGACCGTTATTCAGCATTTCAGTGAGGATATTAACACCTATCGCACCTGAGTTTGGCGGCGGGGCCGGAAAATCCCCGCCTTCTGTTTGCTTGGATATTCCTGTAGGAGGAATGAAATTCCCGGATTTTTGTGATATTATTCTTAGAAACATGTGGAGGTACATATGATTCGTGAACGTCGCAACAAGGCCAAATTGGAACTGTATTATGATAAATTTGTAACCGAAGGTGTTATTGACCCCAATGTTCATCCCTGGGTGGGTGAATCCTGGCAGCGCAGCCAGGACGCCGGGGTAGGGCGGGAAACCTTCCGTCTTGCTGTCAAATTATCCGGCGAGGAGCTTAGTAAGCGCCGGGAACGTTATAACCAGGCGCTGACCTTTCTTGACGGGCTGTATGATGAAATCAAGGAGCACTTTACAACCTATAATTTGAGCATGCTGCTATTGGATCAGGAATTATATGTGCTCAAAAACTATGCTATGCCTTTTTACCAGAAAACAGCCGGGGAACTGGAAGGCGCGCGCCTGTCGGAAGAGGATATCGGCACCTCGAGTATTGGGGTTGCTTATCGGAGCAAGGTTCCGTTTTTGATGTTTGGACCGGAAATGTGGATCAAGGACTGCCAAAACGGTGACGCTTGCTCAGTTCCGATTATCCTTGACAATCAGGTGAAATTCATTGTTACCGTGGTATCTGTTCAGCAGGAAGAACTGCCTTACAGCGCCATGGTGGCAATGGTCCTCAGTATTAAATACGCCATGGAACAGCATCTTAAGCTGCTAAGCAGTCTCAATGCCAAACACACTATCCTGGATGCTGTGCCGCTGGCAGTGTATCATATTTTGCCTGGCGGCGAAGTGGCCTATGCCAACAAGCTGGGTCACAGCCGGCTGTCGGGGATTGTTCCGTTAGGCAGCGAAGACAAGGAAGAAGGGCCTAACTTAAGCACCGTATTGTTGAATTATCATCACACCCCCATATACAAAGGCTTTCTGGGTGTTCCTTCCTACAACCGGGAGGCAACCTGGATAACGCCGCGGAAGACCTATGAGGATATCACTACCGTTGTGCCGCTGGCCGGTGATGAAGGGGATGTAGACAGCATTGTAACCGTAACCATGCCGATAGAAGATTTACGCACCTTGGTAGCCCATACGGCAGGCTATACGGCCCGGTACAGCCTGTCAAGCATGGTTGGCAGCAGCCAGGTGTTTACGGCGATGCAGGATAAGGCCGGCCGGACGGCCAGACATGACTATCCCATCCTGCTGCAGGGTGAACCGGGAACAGGCAAACAACGGCTGGCGCATGGTATTCACCAGGCAGGCTCGCGGGCTGCCGGTCCGCTGATTGCCGTAAAAGGCGGCGATCTGCCGTCCGATGTTTTGGAAATAGAGCTTTTTGGGCGCGGCGGCAGTGAAGCCGAGGGACGTCCGGGAAAATTGGAACTGGCCAGCGGCGGCACGCTGTTTATTGATGAAGTGGAAAAGCTGTCAACCGTATTGCAGGATAAGCTGGCAGAAGCCCTTGAGGCCGGTTTTCTCTTCCGGGCTGGCGAGGCTGTGAGCCGTCCCATCGATGTCAGGGTGATTGCTGCCAGTGATACGGAACTAAAGCGTCTTGTGGAAAAGGGTGTATTCTCCGCCAGATTATATGAAATTATCTCCCGGGCGGTTATTCGTGTACCATCCCTGCGGGCCAGGCGGGAGGATGTTCCTAATTTGGCAGCCCATATTATTGAGGAACTGGCAACATTGCATAATTTGCCGCCGAAAGAGTTAGCGCCAGATGCAGCCGAGCTCATCATGAGTTACGACTGGCCGGGAAACATCAAGCAGCTTCAGGGTGTGGTAGAGCAGGCGTTTTTCCGCACGACAGGTACTACGATCAGCCGGGCCGATATTGTTATGCCTGGTGAACAGGGGCTAAGTAAAGCCTGGAAAGAGGATAAAGCCGCTTTCATCGAGGCCTGGAAGGCCGCCGGCGGCAATATCAGCCGGTTAGCCAATATGCTGGATGTCAGCCGGGTGACGCTGTACCGGTATTTGAAAAAATATGGCTTAGATAAAGAGTAACAGGCTAAGATGGCTTTCGCGCTGCTCGCCGGTAAGAATTGCAGTCATTCGCAGGGGGCGCGTGCAGCATCGTATTTGCCATATGTAAGGAGGAGACAGGTTGCGACTGAGAAAAAAGCCGTGGATTGCCGAAGCGCTCACAGGCTTTTCTGACATAGTATTACCAAATCCCGGTGAAACACTGCAAGGCAAGTGGCTTGATCTATTTGGCAACAGGCTGCCGCTGCAGGTTGAACTGGGTACAGGCAAAGGCCGGTTTATTACCGGCATGGCCGAGCAGCAGGCTCAGGCTAATTTTGTCGGGATTGAGGCCCAGCAGGATGTTCTTTATTATGCTGCCCAAAAGGTTCAGGCAAAAGAATTAGCCAATGTACGCTTGCTGGTATTTGATGTGAACAACATTTTGACAATCTTTGCACCAGGAGAAATTGACCGGCTTTATATCAATTTCTGCGACCCTTGGCCCAAGAACCGTCATGCCAAGCGGCGGCTTACCCATATCGGTTTTTTGGAAAAGTATCGTACGGTGTTAAAGCCGGGCGGGCAATTATGGTTCAAAACCGATAACCGGCCGCTGTTTGAATTTTCCTTAGAGCAGTTTGCCGCATTTGGCCTCAAGGTGGAACAGGTTACCTATGACCTGCACCGCAGCGGCTTTGACGGTAATGTCATGACAGAATATGAGACAAAGTTCAGCTTGCTCGGACAACCTATTTGCCGTTGTGAGGTTACTTTTACGCCAACTAAGTAATCACACTTACACTGAACCGCATACAATACACTAAAATCCTATTGCATGGGAGTGTGTTGCTATGCCGCGTCACTCGAATAATAAAGGCAAAGTGCTGCCGGTGCCGCCGCTTGACATGGAGGAAGTCAAATTCTGGCTGCAGATTATGGAAGAGCATGCGCTGTTTATTAAGACCGGTTTACCGTGTGATAAACCTGATTTGATTGAAGAGGCCGCCGCATTTGAACGTGAGCTCAAGGCGCTCAGGGTGCGGGCTGAGAAACTTAGCAGTGAAAAGAAATTTGCTGAGCTGATTGCCGATATCCTTTGCTCACTTAAGGAATTCCTCCGGTATAAGCGCCTGTTATTAGGACTGTCACTGACCAATAAGCTGGGCAGTGCGCTGCCGCCGCTGTTTTTTGACCATTTAGTCCGGGAAGCCGAGTATTTTATGGCCATTTTAGAGAAACTGCGTGCCGGCAAAAAGCTATCTGTTGTTAAAGCGCGGGAAGCTGACTTTTGGCTTAGGATTATGGCCGATCATACCAAGTTTATTGGTGCCCGTCTTGATCCGACAGAGCGTAGTCTGCTCGGGGTTGTTTGCGAGTTTTCCACCGAGTTTGATGATTTGACAATGCAGGGCCGCAATTATGTGGGCTTCTTTGAACATCAAGCTCCGGAGTTGCCGGCTTTTGGGCGTTTTTTGCAGGACAGCCGGTCGGCTACCGCCCGGCTTAGAGATTTTAAACAGGCCGCCTATGATATGATTACCAAGAATCGGATGTTAAGCACCATTCCTGCCCTGATGGCCGATCATGTTCGCCGGGAGGCCGACCATTTCCTGCTGATACTGGCCATGATCGAAAAATGCGTAATTAAGGAAGAATCACCGACTAAATATACTCATGCAGAAAATATTGGTATGGTGGTGGACAATGAGTTTTTTGCGGAATCTGAGTCCATAGTATTTGATGATTGGGTAGAACCGGAACGTGAGTCTTCGGAGAAGGCCATTGACAATACCGGCCCTGAATATAAGCCGGAAAAAAGCCGGAAACAAATAATAACCGGGCAAACAGCCTCTGATGACAGCGGCAGCGCCGTAGTTGACGATACTGTGGCAATACCGGTTGACACCATAGTGTTTGAGCCCGTTTCTCAGGAGGCTGTTGCTGTCGATACAGCCATTGAGACTAAGCTAATCGCCGCTGAACAGGTGACACTAGCCGCTAAGCCGCCTGCGCCTGCTGAAGACGGCAAGCAAGGGAAGTATAAATGGGGGGGGAAGTGGCCACGTCAGCTGGGAAAAATGAAAAACTAAATGACCGAATAAACCCCTCCCGCATCAGTGGGAGGGGTTTGGCAGGTTTATAGCGAATTAATACGGCAGAATAGCCATGGTAGATAACAGCTGGCGTTTGGTATTAGTGACAGCCAACAGTGAGCCGTTGGCCAAATCAATGAGACTTAAATCGGCAAATAAGTTGCTGGTGCCGATAGCTGATTGGCTGTCAGGAATTAAGTAGAGGCGGGATAGTGACCGGCCAATCGTTAACCGGTCTATGATTTGGGCTGTTTCCAGGTCGATGACGAAAATAGATGCCCCGTCTTCGTTAACAATATATGCCGTCCGGTTGTCGGCAGTTACGGCGGCATGGCAGGGATAGGCTGCAAGTCCGCTGGGGCAGCTGGAACATTGGATAGTAACGATGACCGGGGAGGAAGGTTTTTTGCTTAGGTTGAAAAGCACGACCCCTTCTCCGGCAAAGGCTGTATTGGTAAAGGGCACAATCAGCCGGTTGCCGGCCAAAATGATATTGGTGGGAATGCCGGCCATGTCATATTGCCACAGGATGGCGCCGGTCATGCTAAGCGCCATGATGGTGCCGCCGGCGTTGTGCTCCCAGGCAGTATAGATGCTTTCGGCATCAGCCGCCAATCCTACGCAACTGGCCTTAGCTGCAGGTGTTCCTAAAAGCTCTGCGTTCATGGTGGTTAAGTCCAGGCGGTGTATGCTGCCACAGGGTTCGGCAAGATAGGCGGTAGCGGCGTCGGCTTGTGCCAGGACAAACTGGGCAGGGTAAGGAATGCACAGCGGCAGGCAGTAGAGGGACAAGCTGGTGAGATTGACCGCCAACAGGCTGTTTTTACCACTGGTACTGCTGCAGGGCAGGTACGCTTTTGCGTAATCCGGGGTAACGGCAAGCTCGGTAGGAGTTAGTTCAGGCGCAAAGCCAAGCTCTGTCTGAATTTCGCCGCTGGGCCCGTCGGCAATAAGTACGGCATGGGTAGTCGCATCAACTGCCAGTAATTTGTATGATTTTACCCCATGCGATCACCTCTTTTTTTACCCGAAGTTGATGGTTCATCATTCTCTATATAATATTGGTGAGGGTGCTGTTTGGTTAACGTATTTTTTTGGGAGGAGCATCAGGACGTGAAAGAGAAAAAGCTTGGAAACTTCCCAAGATTGTGGGCCAGTCCGGCTGAGGCGGTATTTTTCATTGCCGGGATTTTATTTGTGATTGGAACGATTAATGTTTTCAGTGCCAGTTTTGTGCTGGGAGGGCAGTTATTTCGCGACGGTTACTTTTTCCTTACCCGCCATTTAATCTCCTTTGCCGTGGGATTTGTGGCCATGCTGGCGGCTGCCGTGATAGATTACCGGAAAATACGGCGAGGCTGGCTGCTTTTGGCTATACTGGCGGTGGTGGGGTTGCTGGTGGCGGTTCATTTTATGGGAGTGGAAGCCAATGGTGCCAGACGCTGGCTCAATTTAGGCGGTTTTACTTTTCAGCCCTCAGAGCTTGCCAAACTTACCGCCATTATCGTTACCGCCGCTTATCTGGGAGCGCAGCTTGACCGCGGGAGGCCGGTATCTCTAAAATCCTGGCCGATTGCTGTGAGCGTGGTGCTGGGCGTATTTGTACTTAAACAGCCGGATATGGGGACCGCCGCGGTTATTGTCGGACTGAGCCTTGTGTTGTATATATTGGCAGGTATCCCTAAACAGGAGCTATACGCACTGGCTTTAGGCGGAGCAGGCATGACGGTGTATCTTGTTTATGCCGCCGCCTACCGGGCTGAACGCATTTGGGCGTGGCTTGATCCCTGGGCGTATCAGCAGACCTCAGGTTATCAGACGGTGCAATCCCTGCTGGCTATCGGCTCGGGCGGACTCTTTGGTTCCGGTTTGGGTATGGGAGCCAGCAAATTTCACTATTTGCCGGAAGCGCATACCGATTTTGCCTTTGCCGTGTTATGCCAGGAGATGGGTTTTATGGGGGCAGTAGTGGTATTGTTGCTGTTGGGGGCTCTGGCTTGGTATGGACTTCAGATTGCCAGCAAGGCCCCTGACGGATATGGATTTTTTCTGGCTGCCGGGGTGACTACCTTGGTAGTTGGTCAGGCTGTCGGTAATATTGCCATGGTCTCAGGTGTCGTTCCCGTTACTGGTGTACCTTTGCCGTTTATTAGCTTCGGCGGTACTTCCCTGATTGTCAACTGTGCGGCTATTGGTCTTTTGATTAGTGTCGGACGCCGGACTACCGCCAAGGTTTTTCAGCCAGGCAGCCGGTCAACCCCTGCCCGCGGTTCCCGGCTTAAATTAGTAAAGTAACATAGTGATGTTTAAAGCCCTCTTGATACGGTAATAATTACTAGTGAACTTGTATGTTAGTAATTATTTTGGAAGTTGGTGTTTCTGCCAATTTCCCAAGGGGGCTTTGGCTTATGATCTGGCTAATCCGGGCAGGCGCTTATCTGTTTAGCGGATTGACCATATGGCAGTTTGTGCAGGGTGCAGGAACTCCTGATGCTGCCGGAATCCATCGCCACTTAGCGCTGGATCAGTCACAGGGCATGGTACTTGGCGTATGTGCCGGTTTTAGCGCCTATACCGGTTTGGATGTTTCCTTAATCCGTCTGGCCTGGGCGCTGGCGGTATTATACCGGGGAGCAGGGTTGGCGCTATATATTCTTGCTTTCCTGATTATGCCCGCATCTTAATATACCCTACCAACCCATTCGGCAGGTTTTCTGCCGAATTTTTTTGTTTATTGGGTGACATTTGGCATTTGATTCACATAAAATACACTAAGTCAATGAGAGGAGGCTTTCTTTGTGAAGAAAAAGGCTACCAGACACCAACTGTATGTAAAACCTCAATCCAAAGATAAAAATATAAAGCTGAAAGAAGATATGCATAACGTGGATGATATATGCGATATGGACGAAATGGAAGATTCCGACATGGATATGTGTATGGATACCGAGCGGGAAATGGATAATTGCAAGCATGACTATGACAACATGATGGCTAGCTGTGATGATATGCCGGAATGCATAATGCTGGCCCATGCGTATGTCCCCTGGCAGTATTATGAACAAGCCTTTACTCCGCCTGAGGCGCTTATGAAGGGGACTTTATTCCCGGAACTTTGGGGAGTTTATAAAATCCCGAAATAGATAATGGTTGGAGGTGTAAAATAAGTGAAGTTAGATAGACAACGAGCCTTACTTAGAAAAGTCCAGGAGATGGAATTTGTCGCAGTTGAACTTAACTTGTATCTTGACACACATCCTTGTGACCAAGAGGCACTTCATGATTATAATTGTGCAGTAGAAATGTTAAACAAGTATAAAGAAAAATATCAAGCCGAATTTGGTCCGCTGCTAAACTTTGGTTTTGGCGGTCCGTCCCGGGAACCCTGGCAATGGGTGCAAGGCCCTTGGCCGTGGGAACTATAATTTTGTAATAAGGAGCAGTGGATATGTGGATCTATGAAAAGAAACTCGAGCATCCCGTACGCGTCACCTGCCCGGATGTTAAATTTGCCAAAATGGTAATTACGCAATATGGCGGTCCGGATGGCGAACTATCGGCATCCTTACGATATTTGAATCAACGCTACAGCATGCCTACAAGCCAGGCCAAAGCGCTTCTGACAGATATTGGCACCGAGGAGCTGGCACATATGGAAATGATTGCAGCCTTGGTATTTAAACTGGTTGATGGTGCTACCTGTGCAGATTTCAAAGCAGCCGGCTGGGAAGGCCAGTATGTTCAGCATGATCATGGACTGTTTTGGACAGACGCCAACGGTATACCCTGGAGTGCTAAATACATTGCCTGTCTGGGTGATCCGATTACCGACCTGACGGAAAATATGGCGGCCGAGCAAAAGGCCCGTACGACCTACGAGCATCTGATTGCTTGTACCGATGACCCCTGTGTAAAAGATACGCTGCGCTTCCTGTGGCAACGGGAAGTCGTTCATTTCCAGCGGTTTGGCGAGGCACTGAATGATGTTCAGGAATGGATGTGCAAATCTAAGCATGTTTGGCATGGACATAAGTGCGAGTGCGATTGATGGCTTGACGATATGATAAATGTGTAGATAAAGATGGGGCTATCGCAATAGCGATGAAATTATTGCTGGCGATGGTCCTGCTTTTATGTTCAAACCAATCGGTGCCATTAATAAAGTCAATGGAATACAAAGTGAAGGGATGTACTGGTACTTTTGTCATGAAACAAAAGTACCAAAAATTCTAGGCCCAAAGCCTCCACGCTAACCTGTTTCACTAGAGATCTGCTTTCATAGCTGTATGATATAGTCTCCATTTCAATGCGCGGACCTGAAAAGCCGGGCGATATTCCTAAAATCCGTAAACTCGCTACGCTCAAACAGTACGGGTTTCTTAACGGAATATCGCCCGGCTTTTCTCTTGCGGAACGCTTTTTCCGGCAAAGGCATTTTATTTTATATCCCACCAATAGGCACATTATTTCGATAGTATTGATCGTGTCATTCGTAGCAGGTAATATATAAGAGGAATAGTCCTAATCTTGTCGAAATGAGAATGGTTACCATATTGACGTGGGCAAGTTTTGGGGAAAAGGGAGATTCTATGCCTTTGGTTGATTTATTTATACCCATTGACAATGTTATATTGTACTTATTCATTACGGCTATATTTGAGGCGTTGGCAGTATATCTCTTTCGCTTTCGCAAAACATCGGGAGCTTTGCTGTTAGTATTTTGTCAAATTTGCAAGGGAATTTGGATTTTGGCGAAGGTGTTTTGCAGTTTGAGCCCTGATTTACCGAACAAATTGTTTTGGGCTAAATTTACAGAATGGATGCCGATTTTACTTATTTATTTTTGGTTTGAGTTTATTTTGGAGGTTAGTCAGCAAAAAGGCAGGATACTAACGGGAATACAATATATTGTGCGGGGAAGTGTTTTATCCTTACTACTAATTATTGGTTTTGACAACTGGCTCGGCTGGTATTGGGGAGCCATCTCGCTGGATGGACAGGCATTGACAATTGGTTTTGGACCTGCAGCTTATATAACAATGATTTTTTGTTACACCTTGAATTTGGTATGTCTGGCTTTATCTGCCCGCTGGATATATTGCACGAATGGACTAAGGCGGCAGCAGGCGATCATTTTGTCAGTGACACCCTTATTTAATTTTATTGGCAGCATTTTAGGTTATACTTTGGAAATTCAGACTGTGTCTCCCCAAGTGCTGGGACTATTGTTATCAGGATTCTACGTAACTTGGGTGTTTTATCGGTGGCGAATTTATAGTATTTTGCCATTGGCGCAAGATTCAGTAACACGTACAATGAATGATGGTCTAATGATAATTGATAAAAAAGGATATATCGTGGGTATGAACCCGGCGGTCAAAGCAATTTTTAAAGATTTGCCAGTAGACATAGATAATAAATTTGAAACAGCGGTCGCTGCTTGGTCAGTATTAGCTCAAATTGATTCTAAACATAGCTTAGAAGTATTTGAAGCTGTTGGAGCTAACGGAAGAGGTATTTATCAAATCCAAACATTGCCTCTGACAACTCCACAAGGTAATCTGCTTGGTAAAACAATTCTCTTTAAAGATATTACTGAGCAAAAACGGGATGAAGCTAAAATAATTGATCAAGAGAAGGCCTTGTCTATTATGACGGAGCGCGAGCGGTTGGGACGTGAATTGCATGACGGAAATGGTCAACTCTGGAGTTATATCAATATGCAGATAGAAGCTGCTCGTTCATTGATTGAGAAAAAAGACCTTTCGAAGGCCGATGTACTATTAGAAAAATTGGCTGACGTAACGCAGGATATGCATGTTGATATTAGGGAATCGATAACAGGGTTGCAGTTGACTGCTGCTCAAGAAGGAATTTGGCAAATGTTAAAGGAATATCTGCAATGGTTTGAAGAAAATTATGGAATCCAAGTTCAATTAAAGCTTGACAGAGAATTGGCGGCTGGTTTATTATCGCAAACTACTGAAGTGCAGCTCCTAAGAATTGTCCAAGAAGCAATGACTAATGTTCGCAAATCGGCTGCGGCTTGTCATGTCAGAGTGGCTGTTCGAGTTAATGGCGGTGTTGTGAACGTTTTGGTAGAAGATGATGGGTGTGGCTTTGATCTAACGGAGGCAACTTTTAAAAAAGGAAGTTTTGGATTACAGATTATGAAAGAGCGTGCAAGCGAAATTGGAGCGCAGTTTCATATTGAATCTAAGCGCGGTATCGGTACTAAGATTACATTACAAGTTCCATTGGCATCTGATCATAGCAAGCAAGAGCTAACCGATAATAGAGGAGAGGAATTGAAAATATGAGAGTGCTATTGGTAGATGACCATGCTTTATTCTTAGACGGACTGAAAAATCTTCTAATTGCAAATGACATTGATGTTGTCGGTATGGCCATGAGCATGGATGAAGCTCTAACGAAAAGCAAGGAATTGCTGCCGGATGTCATTTTAATGGATGTGCAAATGCCAGAGGGAGGCGGGATTGAAGCAACCCAGCGAATTAAGACAGAATTTCCGGAAGTCAAGGTTGTCATGCTGACCGTATCGCAGAATGATCAGCATTTATTTGAAGCCATTAAAGCAGGGGCTTGCGGGTATTTATTAAAGGGAATGCCGAGAAAACAGTTTTTAGAACTGCTTATCGGCTTAAATAGCGGACAATCACCGCTTTCACCAGGAATTGCCATGAAAGTACTTAATGAATTTGCTCGCCTGCAACGGGAGCGAGAGACTGACAGTATTATTGCTGATAAGACTGCTTTATTAAGCCCCCGGCAGCTTGAAATTCTCAGGTTAGTTGCTCAGGGACTAACCTATAAAGAAGTTGGCGAAAAAATGTATTTCACGGAAGCTACGGTTAAATACCACATGGGCGAAATTACTCAACGGCTGCATCTGGAAAATCGAACCCAAGCGATTGCCTTTGCGACGGAAATTGGTCTGGGAGCTGGTAAAGAAAAAAATCAGACTAAATGACAATGGGAATTTATCCAAAAAGAATAGAGTGTATTTAAAAAGTATAGGAAAACTATACTTTTTTTTATTACAATTTATACTTTCGTATAGTGTCGTTTTGGAAATAATTTGTTATTCTTTAGTCGTAAATGTTTGTATCAATAATAATTGTAGAGGTTGATTATATCTTGAAACAGATTGAAGTTGTTTTCTGCGGAAATTCTCTATATCTATATACGCTGGCAGCTGTTTTGCAAAATGAGAGGGTGTTCCGTGTTTGTATGACGGAGCAACAACCGCTGGAGGCAATACCCGAATTGAAAATGCTGTGCCCCGATGTGGCGATATTTGAAGCTGCCGATGAAGCTTTAGGAATAATCAGCAGGTTGCATAAAGAGACATCTTGTATGATGATCATTGCAGTTTATCCAAAAACCGATTTACTAGAGATTTTTTTCGATGAACAGTATTTTACATCATCTGTAGATGATTTAGTACAAGTGCTTATGAGAGTGCTGTAGGCCATAGATATGGATATTGTAAGCAAGAAGAGCAGATCTTTACATTACTAGCAGGGAGACGATAGAAATTGATTTTAATCAGACGAATAACAAAAATTGCAGCTCAAATTTTGATTTTGCTGCTGATCATCAACCCTCTTTGTATAACGGTAGCGAACGCCGGAACGATAATAACAAATAATAGTACAAAAATAGTGAACAAGTCCCTAGGGCAAGCTGCAATTGATAATAGTAGTGAGGACAATAAAAAGCTAACAGATAAAGAAAAAGAAGTGCAATTTACTAACAAAATGTTCAATTATTATTGGCAAAATGGTAAGGCGAGTGGGCCAGAGTGGCTGAAAACTACGGATTTGCAGTTGCGTTTAACTGACAATAATAAACTGATATATTCGTTTGAAACCATTCATCCCTTGACTAAGCTGGGGGAAAATGGACAGCTGTGGTTTTGGCAGGGACGTTATGCCCATGAAAGTGGGAATTCTTCGACCGCAAATATAGGATTTGGGTGGCGAAAACTGTCTGCGGATAAAAACAGTATAGTGGGAATAAATACATTTTATGATTATGGATTTAAGTATAACCTTGCACGTGTGGGTTTAGGGGTCGAATATTTTAATAAGCTGGCTGAATACCGGACGAACTGGTATCACCCTCTTTCAGGAGATAGGATAACTGGAGTAGACTATCAGTCAAATGGAATTCTGTATTCTTATATTCGAGCAGTAGAGGGATTGGACTTTGAAGCAGGCACATCTCTTACTCATATGCCATGGCTAAAGCTTTTTGCTGGGGGATATTATTGGGACAATAAATATAGCCCTGATGAAAAGGGCTATCGCTTACGAAGTATGATGCAGTTAACACCAAAGGTCAATATGGAATTAGGTTATACTCATTCAAATCTAAGCCACAGTTTTTATGGAAATATTAAATATCAAGTGGCATTGGGTGCAAGTCAAAGTAAAGAGGGCAGCAAGGAAGAAAAGGACAATAGTAGTGATATTGGCTATAAACTATTGCAAAAGGTAGAACGAGAAAATGACATAAAAACGGAAGCATTTAAGAAGTTTGTAGCTTATACGGGAAGTATAAAGGCGACTGTTACGAATAGTAATAACAATACACCGATATCGGGAGTGACTGTAAAAGTGTTGTCAGGAACTACGGTTATAACTAGCGGCACGACTGACAGTAGCGGTGTAGTTATTTTAGGAGGCATAGCTGCTGGAACATATACTGTATCTGCTTTTTTATCCGGTTATAGTATAAATACAGCCAGTGTTACTGTAATGGACGGGATGACTACTGGTAGTACCATTACGCTCACCGCGGATACCTTCACCATTACAGCGAGTGCAGGGACGGGCGGTAGTATTAGCCCAAGCGGTGCGACTGGTGTCAGTTATGGTGCTACGCCCGCTTATACGATAACGCCAAATACAGGCTACGTGATTGCCGATGTCAAGGTAGACGGGGTATCCGTGGGAACAGGAAGTACTTATACTTTCCCTAGTGTGACAGGGAACCATACCATTACGGCAACCTTTGCGCTACAAAGCTTTACGATTACAGCAAGTGCAGGGACGGGCGGTAGTATTAGCCCAAGTGGTGCGACTGGTGTCAGTTATAGTGCTACGCCTGCTTATACGATAACGCCAAACACAGGCTACGTGATTGTCGATGTCAAGGTAGACGGGGTATCCGTGGGAACAGGAAGTACTTATACTTTCCCTAGTGTGACAGGGAACCATACCATTACGGCAACCTTTGCGCTACAAAGCTTTACGATTACAGCAAGTGCAGGGACGGGCGGTAGTATTAGCCCAAGTGGTGCGACTAGTGTCAGTTATGGTGCTACGCCTGCTTATACAATAACGCTAAACACAGGCTACGTGATTGCCGATATCAAGGTAGACGGGGTATCCGTGGGAACAGGAAGTACTTATACTTTCCCTAGTGTGACAGGAAACCATACCATTACGGCAACCTTTGCGCTACAAAGCTTTACGATTACAGCAAGTGCAGGGACGGGCGGTAGTATTAGCCCAAGTGGTGCGACTGGTGTCAGTTATGGTGCTACGCCTGCTTATACGATAACGCCAAACACAGGCTACGTGATTGCCGATGTCAAGGTAGACGGGGTATCCGTGGGAACAGGAAGTACTTATACTTTCCCTAGTGTGACAGGAAACCATACTATTACGGCAACCTTTGCGAAGGTATATACGATTTCAATCACAAACAATATTCATGGTCGCGTTAAAATCATTGACAATACTGCTATGCAGCTCCTCTATGACGGTTCAGACGGGACAATTAATATGACAGTACCCGAGGGACATGTTCTATCGATTGATATGTACAGTCCAGATCAAGTGATTTTTTATGGACCTATCAACAGTAATCTCACATTCAACTACTAACTTCAAATATAGCTATTGGTTATAGGAGTAAAATTGATGTTAGGTAGTGTGTAAGAAAGGAGGCATCATATTGCGGGTGGAAAATCCCGCTGGAAAAGGTTTAACCGGATGTTTAGCAAAGAGATGATTCTAAAAAAATGAAATGGGAGAGGTTGAAAATGGTACAAAAAGTAAATAAAATGAATGATGATATTGTAACTATATTTCAATGGAAACTTGTTAGTTTTGTGAGTAAATATAACCAACAGCAGAATGTTTTCTTTATTGATTTAAACAATCAAATTGGACATTTCTACTATAACGGGAATTGCTGGAGTTATGAAAGTTTGACTGGCTTTGTAGAAGGGGCAGCTCCTAAGGCAGGCAGTCCCCTGACAGGTTTTGTGAGTGAGTATAACCAACAGCAACATGTTTCTTTTATAGATGCAAACAACCATATCAAGCAATTAGTCTATTGTGGAAACAAATGGGGTTGTGAAGATTTGACTGTTGCGGCAAATGCTCCAACACCTCAGGCAAGTGGCCCCCTAACCAGCTTTGCAAGTGAGTATAACAAACAGCAGCATATTATATTTATAGATGCAAACAACCATATCGGACAAATAGTCTATGATGGGACAAAGTTAATGTATGAAGATTTGACTGTCGCGGCAAATGCTCCAACACCTCAGGCAAGTAGCCCCCTAACCAGCTTTGCGAGTGAGTATAACAAACAGCAGCATATTATATTTATAGATGCAAACAACCATATCGGACAAATAGTCTATGGTGGGACAAAGTTAATGTATGAAGATTTGACTGTTGGTGCAGATGCTCCAACACCTCAGGTAGGCAGTCCCCTAACCAGCTTTATGAGTGAGTATAACCAACAGCAGCATGTTATATTTATAGATGCAAATAATCATATCGGACAAATAGTCTATGATGGGACAAAGTTAACGTATGAAGATTTGACTGCTGGAGCAAAAGGTGTAACTCCTCAGGCGGGCAGCGCACTAATAGGTTTTGCGAGTGAAAGTAATCAACAGCAGTATGTTTTCTTTGTCGATGCAAACAATTATATCGGAGAAATATTCTATAATGGGGCAACTTTAAGTTATCAAGACTTAAAGTTGCTGACATACGAGGGGCGGGTGCTGACAGGTTTTGCGGATGGTTATCAGCCACATGTTTTCTTTATTGACCCTAATAATATTATTAGTCATATTAGTTATGGATTGCATTGTGAAGAACTAAAAAAATAATTTTAGATAGATAGAGATAAATACTAAATATACATACCAAAAAGCTCAGAAGTATTTATTTTGTCCTTTTCTCATGATGCAGAACGATTCAATTAAGGTTCTTAAGGGCTCAATAGGAAATTTTGCGGTAAAAAGGCTTTCTTTGTAGCAATAATTGCAAGGAAAGCCTATAATTATGTTCGCCCAGTATAGGTAGTAACTTTACTAATGGAAACAATATTACAGCACAATTATTTTGGGCATTTTGGATGAGATAATATACTCTGAATTTTGTCGCCGCCTTTGTGTGCTGTAATTTTTGTTCCAATTAATTGATAAATAACTGTGATTTGATACACAGGTTATCAAGAAAATGATATGAAGTCTGCTTTTATTGATCTATTTTCTGCATAAAATGTTTTTTGCCAATAGGTATGATATACGTGTTATTATTAAACTATTGAGCCCCTTGTTCTTTCAAGAGCGCTGTACTGGAGTATATAAGGTGCAGGAAGCATTCATGTGGCATCAAACAATTTATGTTTTTAGAAATTGGACCTCAAACCAGCGCTATATCTGGGCTTGATGGGATTTACTTAAATTGATAACTTTGGCGAGGCATTGAATGAAGTGCAAGAGTGGATGTGCAAGAGTAAGCATGTATGGAATGGACACAATTGCGGGTGTGATTAACATAAATAAGGTCACAAAGCTCCCCTTCTGCTTAGAGGCAGGGGGGATTTTTGTTTGTGCGTTTGATGAGTCTGAAATAACTGGGACAAGGAACCTGTCCCCTTGTCCCAGTTGGGAAGTCGCACAACTTCATTGGTTTGGCGAGACGCTGAATGAAGTACAAGAGTAAGTATGTGATGGAAATGGACATAATTGCAGGTATGATTAATATAGACAAAATCCCCTCTGCTTGTGGCAGGGGGGATTTGTCTATATGTTTGATGAACAACAAGTGCGGTTGTTCTTGCAGGGTGAAGCTATGTCGAATTGCTTTTGGGTTAGAAGCTCAGCCGCAGGCCGGCGTTGACCTGCCATGGTGTTTTTACGGTATCGCCGGTGGTTTTGCTGATTTCGAGGTAGCCGTTGGTGTTTTTGCCTACCGCGCCTGTCAGGCCGAGAGCGAATTCCAGCCACGATTCTTTCAGGTCTTGGTCCAGTGTTACCGGTGCCAGGCCGCCTGTGGACATGGTGATTTTAGAGCGGGCACTGAATTCTCTGGCAATGGACGCCTTGGCATAGAAGGAGCCGGCAGGTGTGGTTTTGCCGATGGCCAGGCCCAGTCTGCCCACGGTGGAATTGAGGGAGGAGTTATGCACACGGGTGCTGTCGCTGGCGGTGTAATCAGCGGAGCTTACCCGGCCGAAGCTAATCTCGGCCTGCGGTTCCAGGTACCAGCCGTCTTTTTGTGCTTGACGGAAGCCATATTCAACCGACAGGCTGGTGCCCCAGTTGTGGTAGCTGCCGGTTACCTTGGTATTGCCAGGATTGAGGAGATAGTTGTGGTACCTGTTCTTGAGCCGTCCCTGCTTGGCGATAACATCAAGGAAATGCCCCTTATCTCCCAGCCAGCTGCCATAGGCACCAACGGTCAGGCTGCTGGCATCGCCGCCGCCCCGGTTAAAGCCGATGCTGGCGTCAAGATAGCCGGCGGTGTAGCCGGTATACAGGGTGCCGCCTTTATAATTGCCGTGCTTTTTGTCATAGCCGCCCTGGATGGCGGTGTAGGTGGCTTTGGTGTGACGGCTGCCGGGATTGTCGGCTTCGGTTTCGCCCCGGTAAAATCTAACCCATTCTCCGGCCTTGCCGGGGTCATTTCTCAGCTCGCCCATGCGCCGCATCAGGCTGTTATTCTCGGTGCGCCACAGGGTCAGGTTGTTGGTGATGACATCAGAGGCGGTGAGCATGGTTTCGCTTACGCCGGGATTACCGCCGGGGGTGCCGCCTGAGGTGCTCAGTCCGGTGATCGACCAGGTTGTGCCGCTTGGATCGGTGCTGGCTGAGACTGTCGGGGTAAAACGGTAGGCTCCCCAGTCGGTTGGCATCGCCTGGAAGCTGGCATCGCCAGTATCGACATTGGCGAAGACTGCTGTGCCGCTGATACTGGAGCCGGATGCAAAGCCTGGGTCAAAGGCAACCTGGATGGTGCTGCCTGCCGCGTTAGTGGAGCTTCTAATTTCGATTTGGTCAGACGCATTGTTGACAAGATCGGTATTGATGATGAAGCTGGCGGCGCCTTGCAGGTTGTCAAGCGTCAGGTGGTTACCGATGGTGCCGGCGGCAAGCTTAACGGTGCCGCCGCCATTGACGACAAGCCTGCTGATCTCGTAACTGCCGGTGGCCGGGTTAAAGATTTGGATGGTGCCCTGATTGAGGGTGGTATCGCCCTGCAGGGCCGCGCCGGATTGTACCAGGTTGATCATCCCGCCGGCGTTGACGGTGCTGCCGGATACGTTAACGCCCCTGTATACGGATTGGGTGCCGCCGCTGTGGATGATGGTGTTGACGGCAGAGCCGCTTGATACAGCCTGAGTGCCGCCGTTATAGATGATGGTGCCGAGGGCGGAGCCGCCTAATACATTCTGAGTGCCGCCGCTTATCGCCGTGCCGCCGCTGAACAGGGTGCCGCTGGCGAGGAAGAGGCTGCCGTTATCAAGGGTAACGTCACTGCTGATTTCCGTGGTTCCGCCGGCAGTGCCGCCGGCATACACATTTTGGACACCGCCGCTCATGATGGTGGTATTGGTAGCTGTGCCGCCGACGCTAATATTCTGGATGCCGCCGTCCTGGATGGTGGTGAGGTCAGCCATACCCTGATCCAGTTCCTGGATGCCGCCTTGAGCAATGGTGGTATTGCGGGCAAATCCTTCGTTGAAGATCTGCCTGCCGCCAGCGCTGATGGTGGTGCGATGGGCAACGGCGATGCTGCCCACTTCCTGGGTGCCGCCGTTATGGATAACGGTGTTTTCGGCCAGGGAGTTGCTGCCGCTCAGGGCCTGATTACCGCCGCTGATGGTGGTGTTATAGGCTCTGGCGTTGGTCTTTACCTCCTGGGTGCCGCCGCTGATGGTGGTGTGGAAGGCCTGGCCGCCGCCCGATACCGTCTGGTTTCCGTCATGGATTGTGGTGCCGGAGGCGCGGCCGCCGTCTAACACGTCCTGGAAGCCGGTATAGATGGCGGTGCCGTTAGCCTGGCCGCCGCTGGACACATACTGGTGGCCATTGCCGTAAATCTCCGTGCTGTTGGCGATGCCGTTAGTGTAGATATATTGAGCGCCGCCGTTAATATAGGTGCTGTTGGCCGTGCCGTACACTTCCTGGAAGCCGGTGCCGTAAAGCTCTGTGCCGGTGGCGACGCCGGCGGCCTGCACGGACTGATATCCGCCGCTGTGAACGGTGGCACTGATGGAATTGCCGTATAACATCTGGTGGGCATTGGCGCCGCTGATGATGCTGCCGCTGGCCGTGCCGCCGGAATTTATAATCTGTGCGCCGTGAGCGTTGACAAAGGTGCCTGCGGCAGCGCCTCCATCATATACAAGCTGCGTGCCGCTGGAATTGATGACAGTATTTGCGGCTGAGCCGCCGCTTGATACATTCTGCATGCCACTGGAATTAATGATGGTGCCGCTCGCGGTGCCGCCGCTGCTTACATGCTGCTGGCCGCCGTTGGCGACGGTGACGCTGGTAGCAGTGCCGCCCAACAACCACTGCTGGGCGTAGCTGCCGTTCACACTGCCGCCTGACACGCTGCCTCCTGACATTACATTCTGGGTGCCGTTGTTATTGACAGTAGTGTCTGAGGCAGTGCCGCCGCTGAGTACATTCTGCTGGGCGTTGCTGTTCACAATCGTACCGGAAGCAGTGCCGCCGTTGTAGACATACTGGTTGCCGCCGCTATGGATGACTGTGTCGGTGGCGGCGCCTCCATTGGATACATGCTGCTGTCCGCCGCTGCTAACTGCGGTGTCTTGGGCCGAACCTCCGCTGGAGACATGCTGCCGGCCGCCGAAGCGGATGTCGGTGCCGGAGGTCGAGCCGCCGTTTGACACATTCTGCCGGCCGCCGCTGCTGATGATGGTATTGGTCGCACTGCCGGTATCGTACACATTTTGGACACCGCCACTGTTGATGACATCGCCGTCAGCAGGATTGGGAATATTAGTGCCGTCCACGTTTTTGGTATCGCCCGCATTGATGTTGTCACCAGCATAAGCTGTGGAGAAAAACAAGCGGTCTAGCAGTTGCCCGCCGCGATTGAAGCTGGTGGCCAGCAGTTCGTCGATAGCTCCCTGCCGGGCTTTGGGCATTTCCGGCACGACCGCAGCCAGCGGCAAGGCTATTGGTGCGGCACTGTTGAGGCTGTTGGCGACCGCCAGTATGATGGACAGGGTTTTCTGGGGATTGATTTTGGTTTTTTTAGTTTTTTTCAGCATAGTTTTTCACTCCCTTTCGCGGATTCAATTTATAGTCATACATTAGTTGGTCAATGACACTGCCGACCTGTTCCGGGGTAATGAACCGGGTGCATTCGAACTGTCTGTCGGTGTTTTTGTGCCGCGGGCACCAGGCGAAGTCATTGTGCTCGAATTCGATGGCGCTGTCTGTCCAGCAGCCGTTGCATACATGATAGTTGATGATCCGGTACGGAGTATGAAATTCGGTCAGCGGCAGGCTGAAGCCGCTGATCAGCACCACCGGCCTGCCTACCGCCCAGGACAGCCAGGACAGGCCGCTGGAGAGGCCGATGAAAAAGTCGGCGTGATACAGCAGGTCCACCCGCTCGCTTAGCGGTAGATTGCCGGTAAAGTCTTCGGCGCCGTAGGGAATGGTATTCCAGCGGCTGCCGCTGCCATGGCAGTCTTTTTGGTCAATACAAAGGACCCGGTAGCCTTTGTCCTTGAGGTGTTTGATTATATTCAGCCAGCCGGCGGGGTTGTTCCAGTATTTGGCCTGGCTGGTGGCTTGGGCGGCAATGCAGACATAAGGTTCCGCGATGCTTCTTTCCGGGTTTCGCGGCGCAATCTGCGGTCTGATTTCCTCCGGCCTGAGCCCCAGGATATACGGGATAGTCTTCTGCAGGCCGACGATGCGCCAGTCAACCGGCTGATGCATGCGGTCGTCGCAGGGAAAGAAGATGCCCATATAGTAAGAGGCATAAACATTGTCCGGGCGTTCGTCAGGCCCGATGAAATGCAGTTCAGGATAGGTCGGTTTGAAGAGCTCCGCCAGTTCCGGAGCTATGGCACAATACACCTCGCAGTTATGCTGGTAGCGGAAGACTTGCGCATAGGGGAACCAGGCGATGATATCACCCAAAGTGCCGACCGGGAATTTGATGAGAATTCTTTTCCTGGCCGGAGTAAAGTCATGGCTGAATATCAGTTTTTCCTCCCGGTAGATTTCCAGGCGGAAATTGACATAATATTTCTTGGTGCTGGTGACAAGTACGTCGGAAGCTTTGGCATCATAGAGGGTGTTGAAGCAATCGCGGTCGGTGATTTTGACGCGCCAGTCGCCTGCCGGAACTTTGATTCTCGCACCGTAGTTAAAATCAAAGGCCAGTCCCTCGATATCGGTCTGGCAGGTGAGCGGGCCGGGATCAAAAACGGCATACGGTTTCTTTGCCGCGGTGCTTGCCGGTTCGATTGGGGTCGGGGATATTGTTTCCTGCATGCTGGTTTTGGTCACCTCCTGTGGATGTTGTTTGCGGCCCTGTCGGTTTATTTCGCCGCCGGCTGTTCACGGTAAAACTCCCTGATCTGAAGCAAAAAATAGCCAAACAATACATGCAGCAACAACCCTAAAGGCATAACCGACAACAGACTTATGATTGCTCCGGCCAGCAGCGAGTAAAAGGCCAGCTGCCAGCCAAGAGGCCTTTGCTGCAGCAACAGATAGCCACTGACTACGGCCAGGAGCTGCAGCAGCGGCGCCGTCAGCCAGGACAGTAACAGCAGGCCGCCGGGAAACGCAGCCTGAGCCAGGCCGGAAAAAGCGAAAAAGGCCTGGAGGGAGCTTAACCAGGTTAAAAAGCCGAATGTGCCGAAACCCATCAGCAGCCAAGGGATGATTTTGGCCGCAGTCTGTTTGCCTCCAGGCGAGAGCGCAGGCAACCTGGCACAGAGTTCGCCCAGCTTGGCATCTAAATTACTCATTACAACATTCCTCCTTGTCGGAGCAGGGCTCAACCCTGCGCCGGCGATACGGTTTTAGCTTAAACAATAAGAACCGGTGTTCTGTCTATCAACTCCTTTTGTACTATTGGACATTCTGGCAGATTTCAGAAGGCTTTATCAGCTCAGACGGGTGCCATTCTGTAGGTTAATTCTAACAAGTGGCCTCTTACCAAAAACTTAACAATCCTGCAGAAAAGAGCAGGATTTTATTAACAAAAGTCAAAAAAATACATTTATATGAGCTCCTTAGCTAATCCCGGGAAAATCTATAAGTTCTGGAGGGGTATCATGTCTGATTTACTGCTCCTAAAACTGATGCCGCCCCGCCGTGGAAGTGGCACTATTGAGAGGTCCGGATTAATAAAAAAAATCGCCGGCGGCGGTCAGCAGTTTGTTCTGTTGACAGCTCCGGCTGGTTACGGCAAAACAACGACAATGCTCCAACTTGCGGATACGGCTGGCCGGACGCTGGTCTGGTATCAGCTGGATGCCTATGACAACGATCCGGCTGTCTTTTTGCGCTATTTAACGGCTGGCATCGCCAGGCAGCTTCCTGGATTCGGTCAGCAGGTGCTGCCGCTGTTTGCCGGCGATTTTGAAGGCCGCCTGCGCCTGCTCTTAACCGCTTTTGTCAACGAATTATACCGTTGGGAACAGGTCCCCATCGTATTGGCTTTGGATGATTACCATGAAATTACCGCTTTGTTTGTACATCGTTTTTTGGAGGAACTGCTGAATCATCTGCCCGAACATGTTCATGTTATGATTGCCAGCCGCACGATGCCGCCGCTCGACCTAAGCCAACTCAAGGCTTCCGGGTTTGTAAAAACCGTAAGAGCCGGGGAATTGCGTTTCAGTAGCGAGGAATTGCGGGTATATCTGACCGGGAGGGGATCACGGTTTGCCTGTGAGGACCTGGAATTGCTGGAACGTAAGGTTGAAGGCTGGCCGGCGGCCGTAAAGTTTCTGGCCGATTTAAGCTGCGTGGATTCTCCTTCTCTTTTCCCGGGAGGCAGTAACACCGAGACATATGAATATCTGGCGGCCCAGGTTATGTCCCGCCAGCCGGACAAGGTGGTGGATTTTCTTAAAAAGACTGCTGTTTTGGAAACCGTCACGGCAGCGGCTTGCGATAGGCTGCTGGCGCGGCAGGATTCCCGGCAGATGCTGGAGCTGCTGGAAAAACAGAATCTGTTTCTGGTTCCTTTGGCCGATTCGGGCAACTCTTATCGTTATCATCAGCTATTTCGGGAATTTTTGCTGGACCAATTGGGCAACGAACGGCAATTCTGGCAGCGGCAGGCAGGCATCATGGCCCGGGAATGCGGTGAGCTAAGCCTGGCAGCGGAATACTTCCGGGCTGCCGGTGCCCAGGACGAATTAAAAGCCATACTGGCAGAAGCCGCCCGGCAAGCTCTTACGCAAGGACGCTGGCAAACCCTGTCCCGTTGGTTAACCACCCTGGAAGAGTCTGATTTGACGGACGACCCTTGGTTAAGTCTTTATCGAGCTAAAGTGGAAATGTTTCAAGGACGATTGGACGAAGCAGAAAAATGGCTAAACAAGGCGGCGCCGTTTTTTTTAGACAGTGGCAGCCAGCAGGGTCTGACAGAAACCCGGCTGCTTCAGGCCCGGGTGTTGCGGTGCCGGGGCCGGTTTGCTGAAAGCCTTGCCTTGTTGGAACAAGTGCTTCACCAATTGCCGTTAGCAGATAACACGCGTGTCGATTTGCCGCTGGAAAGATCCTCGTGCCTGTTGTATACAGGACACTTCCGTGAGGCGGAAGCTGTTCTGGTCAGCGCCTTTGCAGCGGCAAAACGGCGTAATGATAAATATGCCAAAGCGCATATCCTGGAAGGTTTGGGTCATGTTTACTGGATGCAGGGTGATTATCCCCGGGCACTGCGGATGTACAACAAGACAACCGAGCGCCTGCCGGAATGGTTTATGCCCAGCTACCACATGCAGGATTATATTGCCTTTATTTATCTGGATTGGGGAGAGTGGGAAAAAGCTCTCGATTATGCAAAACGCAATGTGGCAATTAAAGAAAATTTTGATCTGACCGATGCCCTCCCTTCTGCTTACGGGCAGTTGTCCAGTATTTATTGCAGCCGGGGCGAATGGACCTTGGCGGAAGAATACTGCAAGCGATCTGTGGAATTTGTCAGGGAAAATAATGGTGATCATATTTATTCGGCTTTGAGCTTAGCTCTTTGGTCCGAATGTCTGGGTCTGCAGGGGCGGTGGATTGAGGCGCGGGAAAAAGCTGTGGAAGCGTTGGCCGAAGTGGGACCGTATTACGTACTCGCCCAAGATGTCTGTCTGTTGCTGGGTTCACTGAGTTTCATCCATACCGGGGAGCTGCAACAGGGCAAGGAGATGTTGTCCACAGCAGTCAATCGGTTTGACCAGTATGGCTTTATGCGCGGACAGTGTTATGGCTATGCGTTCCAGGCCTGGCTGGCCGTCAGTGAAGGGAAGGCGGAGACAGCACGGGCGTATACGGAAAAAGTGTTGGAATTGGCTGCCAGGCATAACTTCTTAAATGTTTTCCTGACACATTATGAGCTGCTGCAGCCGGTGCTGCAACTGGGCCTGGAAAACGGCGTGGAAGTTGCATTTATCCAACGTATTCTGGCCCGCAAGCTGGAAAAGGCCGTACCTCTCCTCACCTGTCTGGCCAAGCATCATGATCCGAAGGTCCGTTCCCGGGTCATTGCCCCACTGGCGGAAATTCTCGGGGTCCATGCCGCTACGGTGATAACCGCTCTGGTCAAGGACACGGACATGGCAGTCCGCCAGTCGGCGCGCCTGGCGGCTCAGCGTCTGGGCATTCCCGCGGCTCAAGAGGACAATACCCCGGGGGTTTTCTCTGTTGCGCTGCAAGTCAACATGCTGGGGCGGTTTACCGTTTTTGTCCAGGATGCCGAGCTTGGCAAAACCGGCTGGCGCACAGCCAAGACACAGGATTTACTGGCCTACCTGCTGCACAAAGGAGAGCCGGTCAGCCGGGAACAGATCCAGGAAGATTTATGGCCGGATATGGATGCGGAAAATGCTGCCAATATTTTTCATGTCACGCTGCATCGTTTACGCAAACTGCTGAAAAAGTCCAACTGTCCCGATATGCTCGCCTACAGCGGCAAACGTTATGCTCTGCAATCGGCCGGCTTTAGCAGCGACATCCGGGAATTCCAGGAACTGGCGGCAGCCGGCCTGTACCAGGATATTGCCATAGAGGAAAAAGTGCACTGCCTTAAGCAGGCAGCGGCCCTTTACCGTGGCGACTATCTGGAGGGAATGGACTATCCGTGGCTGTTTTACGGACGGGAAAAATTTAGAAATCTGTATGCTGAAATCGAAATAACCCTTGCGCGGTATTATCTGGATGCCCGCTTGTATGCCGTGGCGCTGGAGCGCTTGCAGATTATGGAGGCAGCGGACCCCTTCAACGAAGAAGTCCAAGCCATGCTGATCAAAGCTTACTACGGACAGGGCAACCGCAAAGCGCTTGTCAGGCAGTATCAAAAAACCGAAGTGGTGTTTCGCGAGGAACTCGGCCTTCGTCCCTCGCCTGAACTGCAGGCGCTATATGCAAAACTGGTGAAATAATCCGGTTCCGGCAAGCCGCGTATCACTGAACTGGCGCAATCCCAAGGGGCCATCGCACTAAGTGCTTAGTGCGATGGCCCCTTTTGGCATAAAAAATCCCCGAACTTCAAAAAGTCCGGAGAAAAGAGTGGGACGAGGGGACAGGTTCCTTGTCCCAGGTTTAGGGTTTTCTTAAAATTGCTTGAGCAATTTTTAAGGCTTTATCGGCGGCTTTACGCCCCTGTCGTTCTTCTTTGCTATGAGGTATTATTTGTCGGCTGCAGCAGACTGTTCATTATCCGAAGTTAATATTTCTATTGCTTTTTGTTTAGAGGGTGAAAGACTTTTAAATTTGCGGATCAAAGCTAAATCGGCAGGAGATATCTCACCCGGGGTCAGTGCTGCTTCGGCATCAAAGGGTGTTCTGATATCTGTTTCGCCTAGCAGCCACGAACTATTAACTTTGAAAGTCTTTGCGATGACTTTCATCATTTCGCTGTCCGGTTCCCCGCGTCCACTGCGCCAATTGAATATTTGAAATTTTGATGCTCCGACTTTTGCTCCGAATTCTTCCTGCGACAGATCCGAATCGTCGAATAACATATTAAATCTTTCTTGAAATGTTGCCATTGCACACCAACGCCTTCAGTGTAGTTTCTACTATATTGTATAATTTCATATGCAAAAAATGCATTTGGGTGTAAAAATAATGTTGATATAGTAAAAAATACGCCGTATAATGAGGGGGATAGTGAAAAATATTCCATTGGTCAGCTACATTACGAAAAAGGGGTTGTCTGTGTGAATCTGCTAAGCAATATGAAAGTTTCCACTAAGTTGCTGTTGCTCCTTGTTATCGCGATGGTTTCCCTGTGCGCAGTAGGGGCAACGGGGTATTATTACTTATTGCAATCGCATGAGGGTATGACGGAAATGTACACTGACAGGGTATTGCCGATACAATGGCTTGAGGAAAATCGCGCTTACAATCGGGCCATAGAGGCGAACATTTTCCATTTAATGATGTCTGTTAATGGAAATGAAAGCATGAGCTTGGTAAAAAATATTGAAGAACGGATAAAAGCGTTTGATGATAATCTTGCCCTTTATGCGAAAACCGATCTTACCTCATACGAAGAGGATACTTTAAAGCAATTGCAGGCCAACCTGCCAAAGTACCGGGACAGTTTGAAAACAGTAATACAACTGGCGACACAGAACAAGCAGGCTGAAGCGTATGTATTTTATAACCAGTCTGTACGGGCGGCAGAGGCTGCATGCAATCAAAACCTGATTGAGCTGGCCAGTTATAATACAAAAATCGCGGGTGAACTTGCCCAGGAAACGGAAAAGGCCTTCCGCGAGGCAATTATGATCTTTATAGCCATTATTATAACCGGCATTATTCTTGTTACTTTGCTGGGATGGACTATTGTCCGCGGTATTACCGGAACTCTGAAAAATGCGATTGCTCATATCGGACTGCTGGCTAAAGGAGACTTTTCCCTGGATGTTCCGGCAGCATTTTTGCAGTCTAAAGATGAATTCGGTACCTTTGCCAAAGCTTTTGATGCCATGCAAACGAATATGCGGGTTTTAATCCGTCAATTAAGCCAAACCTCCGAGCAGCTGGCAGCGTCAGCCGAAGAAATGACTGCCAGCGCCGAACAGTCGGCACAGGCCGCGAATCAGGTAGCCGCAACCATTACCGCTGTTGCCCAGGGGGCTGACGGGCAGCTTACATCCATTAATCACGCTGCGTCCTCGGTTGAGCAGATATCTAAAAACATTCAGCAGATTGTGGCAAATAATACCGAAGTCGAAAATACTTCCGTTAAAACCGCGGAAGCCGCGGAGGAAGGAATTAAAGCCATTGATACGGCAATCGACCAAATGGAACACATTGAAGAAACGGTAACCCATTCGGCCAATGTTGTTACTAAATTAGGCGAGCGCTCGAAGGAAATCGGACAGATTGTAGATACCATATCAGGTATTGCCGGGCAAACCAACCTGTTGGCACTTAATGCCGCCATTGAAGCGGCCCGTGCGGGAGAGCAAGGCCGGGGATTCACCGTTGTCGCCGAGGAGGTCCGTAAGCTGGCAGAGCAATCCCAGGAGGCAGCTAAACGGATAGCCGGCCTGATTCAGGAAATCCAGACAGACACAGACCAGGCTGTTTTATCCATGAGTGAAGGAACCAGGGAGGTAAAGCTTGGCACTAAAGTTGTTAATACTGCCGGACAATCCTTTAATCAAATTGCAACACTTGTCGGTGAGTTATCGGCCCAAAGACAGGAGATTTCGGCAAGTATTCAACAGGTAGGAATAGGAAGCCGGCAAATAGTTTCTGCCATGAAGGACATTGATGATGTCAGCAGGAACATGGCAGGGCAGACACAGACAGTGTCTGCGGCTACCGAAGAACAATCCGCGTCCACGGAGGAAATTGCCGCAAGCAGTCAAAACCTTGCCAAAATGGCGGAGGAATTACAAACGGCAATCTACAAATTCAAAATATAATATAGTAAATTATTGCAGCTTCTCACCCAAACCTGCAAAAGGCGGCGGCAGCGATCGAAGAATTAAAGCCCCAATAAATCAAGCGTCTTTCTATCAACAATGCCTGTGGTCTTAAGGCCATGATCATGTTGGAACCGCTTAACGGCAATCTCGGTTTCTTTGTTAAAAAAGCCGTCCGCCCTTTCTTCCAGGTAGCCAAGATTTCTTAGTTTGAGTTGCAGTTTTACAACATCAGGCCCCATTAAACTCACTTTTAACTGGCGCTGGATGGAGATGGGGTGATTTTCGATCGTCACCGGTGTACCAATGGGAATCCATTCATACAGTTCTTCGACATCCTTATTCCGCATGCGAATGCACCCATGGCTGGCGTAATTGCCAATGCTCCAGGGTTGATTAGTCCCATGGATGCCATAACCTCCCCAAGGGACGTTAAGTGCAAGGAAGCGGGTGCCGAAAATATCACCGGCCCGATAGGATTTCCAAATAATTACCCATTCTCCGACCGGTGTCGGCGTTTCACCTTTGCCTACGGCAACCCGGTAGGTTTTATATACTTTATTGTTTTCATGGACTTCTAAGATACGGGAGGGTATTTTGATATGAATGGAAATGCTGCCTTTAGGTGCTGCTGTCGGCTGGTTAGGAATGGCGGCTAATTCTATTTCATACCATTGCTGAAGTACATTGATCCATGCAAAAAAGCTGATAAGCAATACGGTTGCTATCGAAAGCAGTTTAGGCGGTTTTCTGATAAAAAGACTTCTCATAAAATTCGCCTCCCAAGAAATAACTCTAAAATCATATGATGAAAAAAGAAAAATTATAACGCCGTTTACCGGGTTACTCCTGGTGAGCGGATTTTATTTTACCAGCCTTTTCTAAAGAAATTATAAAAATAGGAATCTATAATGTGAACATAGGCAAACGGAAGCGCCAGAAAGGAAATGCCTTTCTGTTGACATAAAATCCTCCTATCATAAACACTTCTCCTTTACCCGGCAACGAGGTTGCCGGGGACTTTTTTAGGTGGCGGTTTTCCTTGACATTCCATCGATTATACGGTTTATTTCTTATATAATAGTAGTATTAACTTCATTACTAGAAAGGGCGATGATACTATGAAAGCCTTACGGCACGTAGTAAATATTTCAGCATACCTTATTGCTAACCTTGCCTATAAAAATAAGGAGATTGAAGTTACAAGATGTGAAGTATCCCAGATCCGGCTCTGCCGGTAATTCTGCATACAAGCTTACCCGTTAGCTCTGGCTGACGGGCTTATTTATTTTTAACAGCAGGCAAAGCTTGCTTATTTGGGTAACATAACCTGTTTCTAAAAGTATTCTAAATTTTGGAGTTTATTATTAATTATGGATTCGATATACATGGAAAGGAAGTGGTTTCCATAAAAAGCGTAGCCAAAAAAGTAATCGTATGTTCCCTGCTGGGCTTACTGCAAGTCGGTTTATTTGCCCCTGCCGCCGACGCAGCCGCACCCAGGCACAACCCGCAGCGTTATGAACACCGGAATGAGTATCGGAATGATCATCATCAGCGGGAGTTGAAAAAAGAAAAAGAGCGCAGACTAAAAGAGGAGAATAAGCGCCATGAAAAAATAATGAAGCGCCATCCGTTTGAGTCTACGAAACAATGGCATGAACGTCAGAAAAAAGAGATTGAGCGTCATAGAAGAGCCGTCTACGAAATTATGCAGATGGGTCGCAGGTAGGTAATACATAAATTTAGCCATCCGATTCAGCAAAACTGAACCGGATGGCCTTTTTGATCCCAACAGAAAGTATAACTTTCTTAAAAGCAGGATAAGGGCAACATCGGCGTCCACCTTCGCCACAGGCTTGGTGCAAACCGTGTTTTCTTTATCTATCAGAAGCCTAAAATTCGATTTAGCTGCTCGGCAAGCTCTGCCGGGCTTTTTTCTGTATGTATGGGGTCCATGATTGCTTCTCCGTTCATGGTGAGGCTGCCGTTCTTTACAATACAGGGTTTCCCTGCCGGGATTTCGTGAAATACGGTGGCAAGGCTGCCGGCGATAAAATAGGCTCGTTCTTCGGCAAGCAAGCCGTTGGCGGCCAGGGGCGTAACCCAGGGTTGGTCGTTCACAAATACGGTATTTTGCTTAACACGTACTTTGTTATGACTATACTCTGTCAGCCGTTCGCTGAAGGAATTGACTCTTTCCTGGTTTGTCGGATGGTCGTTCGGATTTATGATATTCTCAAAGGTGCTGCGCGTTTTGCCGCCGTTTTTGGCGGAGATTCTGGCCCAGATCGCCGCGCCGGCGCCGGGATTATAGCCGGCGTTGACTGCGTAGGTAAACGAGTTGGCATCGGCTTCTCTTTCCTGCGGCATGGTTGTATGGGTCGCGATGAGCTGGCGGCTAATGATGGTGGTGGTTATTGCCGAGGCCACGTTCGGATTTTTTTCCTGATACAGAGCCTGGGCGACAGACAAGGACACAACCTTGGGGAGTGACTTCAGGGAATGCTGTTGTAAGCCGTGGGTAAGTTCATGCGCCAATACAAAAGCCAGTTCATCTTCATTGTAATTGAGCTCCTGAAATAAGCCGATATTGACGCTGACCGTGTTGCCTAAGCCGCAAAACGCGTTAAAAGTGGTTTGATTGTTGACAAACCAGGAGAACGGCGGCTTTATTTTTCCCTGGGGGTCAATGCTTGCCAGCAGCCTGGTCATTACCGAGTCAAGCTGGCGGTTGGCCGTCTCGTCATGGTTAACTCCATATTCTTTTTTGAAATTGTCCAGTATTTTATCATTTTCATTATAGTGCATATTGGTTAAGGTCTTCTTTAGATAAGTATACTGCACAACACCGCCCAGCAAGATACTTGCAATGGAAGCATGAGCCGTTGCCGGAGCGGATAACAGGGTTGTTGCGGTAAACAAAACAACCAGCAGAATGGTTTTGCATTTTATCAGGAAAGACTGTCTGTGCATGAAAAATGTTGCCTCCTTACTTGCGGTTACTGCGGAAGCCAAAGGTAGCTATACAGTATTATGATACCAAATTTTCAAGCAAAAACCAACTCCCGGCAAGGCGTTCTTTATTGGTAATATCTCCGTTAGGCGGAGATACTATAGAATGGTTAGTATCTCTGGATGCAGCACTAGGCAGACAAGGGGGACAATAATGGCGAATACGCTGGCGAAAACTCGTAAAGCAATTATGCGCACCTTCTTTTTAAATTCATTTAACCGGGATGTGGTCATACTCATCATTATCAGTGTGGCAATCGGCTCCTTGCTGGCAGGTATTGTGGCCATGGCGGCAAATTCCTATTTTTCTGAGACCATATCCACGCTTGTTGGTGAATATGGTGAATTTGATTTACTGATCAATGTCCGGGAGGAAATGAAAGAAGCCGGCAGAACCCAGATTGAAAAAGTGATAGAACAGGTTTTTCCCGGCGCTACTTTAAAAGAAGGGCCAACCTTAACCGGCTTGACCAGCTTTTTCGTGGGGCTGCCGGCAGAATATAAAACCAAGCAAGCGTATGAGACCATGGATAGTATTTTTGGCAGTGTTCCCGGACGTTCGGGTATCAGCATTATGACTGAGCCGCGGATCACCGTCAGGGCTGTGCCTGACGGCGCAAAGCAGCTGGTTATTGAACAAATCATGCAAATTGACGGCGTGCTATTTGCCTTTCGGGACGGTGGTTCGGTTACGGTGATTATCAAGTCGCTGGAACAATCGTCCTATGTAAACACCGAAATTGAAAAGCTGTTTGCCCAATATCATATTATTGATATTGCGTTTCCGGTTGGCAGTGAGCCTGAGAATGCCATCCGTTTGGGGGAGCAGCTGGCCGATGCCGTCCGGGCGGAAAAGGCGGCCGGTTATGCTGAAAGTGTGTCGGTTGACAGCAAAAACAATGAAATGGTCTATCTCACCAGTACAATGATTGAGTTAAAACGCTTTTTAACTGCTTTTATCACTAAGGCTGCCCTTACACCGGCAGCCGGAGCGCGGTTTACCGCCGGTGATGTTATTGCTTTTCAGGGAACGGCGCCCAATGCACCCAGTCCGGGTACCGCTCCCGAGCCGGCTCATGTTTTGGTGCAGGTAACCAACGTCAAGGACGATGGTTCGGCAGACGGCATGGTGATTCAGGGCGACCCTGTGGAAATGTCCAATACTCAGGGGTATACGGTAATAAATAATGCAATTGGCGAGCCGGTGGGGACGGCCAGTTTTCATAACCCGCGTGCGGCGTTGGGGAATGCCTTGCACGAGACCGCCGGTGTGGTTGAGCAAATTCCGGGTATTGCTCAGGATGCGCAGAATATGACGAGTATCGCCAATAAGACGCTGGATAATTACGGGACAAGTCTGACGGCTATCGAGCAGACGCTGGCCAGTTTAGGCAATGCCGGCACAACGATTGAGGCGGCGACCAGCGGTTTGGCCAATCTCAATACCGGCGGCATCCAGTCGCAGGTGACTAATTCTTCGCGGGCCATCGGCTCTGTGCTCAACACCCTGCAGGTCGCCCGGCTGCTTAATGCCGATGTCGCCTCTTCTATTAACGAACTGACGGTAACCCAGCAGAATCTGGCTAATCTTCAGGCCGGGCTGAGTGCCCTGGAAAATGTGTCGGCCACTGCCCGGCAGGCACAGTCAGCTATTGACGGTATTGTTACCAACGGCAACAACACTGTCACCAGTCTGCGCAGTTTTGATGTGAGCGGCACCCGGCAGACGCTCAATGATATTAATGGCCGCCTGGCGCAATTGCAGGCTTTCGATACACCGCTTGTTGCCGCCCAATTACAGTATCTTGGGGCAGCCGTCCCTAATTTGAAGGATGAGGAGATCAGCCAGTCTATTAAGCTGTTGGACCAGTTTATTGCCGGGCAGGTCATTCCCAGCCAGCGGCTGCAGCTATTAACCAAAAGCAGCATCACACCGGATTTTGTGGCACCTGTTATCTATAATGTGGTGGGACACAGCAATTTGTCGTTATACACCTCGGCGCTGGGGGTTATTGAACCAGACCCCCGGGCGGAAGTCATGATGATTCTGTCACAGGTTAAAGCCATATTAGCAGGCATGATCTCCCTGATTGCCGTGATTCTTTTTCTGGCACTGGATCATACTGCCATTATGAGCGTCATCCGCCGGCAGCGGACCGTTGGTAAGACGCTGAAAACCAAGGGGTGGAGACGGTTGGCCCAAGGTATAAAAAACACCTTTACCGCACCGGAATGTCTCTATGGCATGGGTATCGGGGCGCTGCTGCTTACCGCGATGTTTGTCTTATCAGGCGGGGGAATTCCGTATCTGCCATGGGTGGGGGTACCGTTTCTCGGGGCGGCGCTGGGGTGGCTGATCGCCAATAATGCGGAAAAAATCAGTCCCCTGGCGACCGATGAGGTTATTGCCGGTGAGGCGCTGGGACTATCCTTTGATGAAGTGATGCGGGAAATTGTTATTCCCAACAGCCGCCCGGGATTACTGCAAACACTGAACAGGCGAAAAATGAAATTTAAATAGGTCAGGTGGAGTGTTATGCTGGTCATCCAAAATCTATACAAGCAATTTGGCAGCTTAGTGGCTGTTAATGATTTTAACCTTACGGTTAAGCTGGGGGAAACCGTTGTACTGATGGGGCCGTCAGGCTGTGGCAAGTCGACAACCATCAGAACCATAAACCGGCTGGTGGAACCCAGCCGCGGCCGGGTTATGCTCAATGGCGCCAATATCCTGGCAATGGAGCCGGATGAGCTGCGGGATGTGCGCAAACGCATCGGCTTTGTCTTTCAGCATTTCAATCTTATCGGACGGTTAACTACCCTGGAAAACGTTATGCTGGGCCTGGTTATGGGCGGGACAGACCGGGAGACGGCAGAGTGCAAGGCAACCGAGGCACTGACGAAGGTGGGCTTGGAAAATCATCTTGCACATAGGCCGGACCAACTGTCAGGCGGTCAGCAGCAGCGGGTGGGTATTGCCAGAGCGCTGGCCTATGAGCCGGAGCTTATGCTGTGGGATGAGCCTACGGCCTCACTTGACCCGATTTTGGTGCGGGAAGTGTTGGTGGTGATGGAGGAGTTGGCCCGCTACCGCGCCAGCACCATGATTGTGGTGACCCATGAGTTGACCTTTGCCCTCAGGGTGGCTGACAGGATTGTGCTGATGGATAAAGGGAGTATTGTGGAAGAGGGACAACCATCCGAGGTATTTGTTAAGCCCGTTTCGGATATTGGCAGACAGTATCAGGAACTGATTGAATACCAGATGAATACCCAAGCGCAGAGCCTTGCCGGCAGGCGGTAGGGTTATAGCGAATGGCTGGCACGGGATTATTCCAATGCCAGCCATTCTTTTTATCTCGGTAGAAAGTATAACTTTCAAGTGGACCAGGGCAGCTGTCAACCCGGGAGTATTATGAGCAGATACAAACCATTTTCAATAATTGGGGTGAAGCTTCAGCAATTACAAGATTGGGTGCGATCGCGCTAAGTTTCTAGGACAATTGGTTTAGTCAAAAAAGAACTGTGTTGGAGTCTAATTCAACACAGTTCTCTTTTTGACAATAATTAGACGTGGATATTTTAAAGTAAGAAATATAGTCATAATAATACAAATAAACAGTAAACGTGAACTGCATAAAGAGGGGGAATTTAGTGTGAAGGAAAATTATTATGCTCAAAAACTGTATCAGGTTTATGAAACAGAATATTCAAGAGTAAGGCAGTATTTAGCAGCAGAAATTAATTTTGTTAGAAATTATTTGCAAGGAACAGAACGTGTATTGGAACTAGGTGCCGGATATGGACGCATTGTTAAAGAATTAGCACCTAGCTGTCAATCAATAGTTGGTATTGATATCTCAAAAGACAATGTGGATTTTGGTAAAGAATATTTAAATGATACGCCTAATGCACATCTAATGGTTATGGACGCACATAATCTCCAGTTTCAAGAATTATTCGACGTGGTACTGTGTTTGCAAAATGCCTTGTCAGCGATGAAGGTAGTGCCTGTTGAATTTATAAAAAAGGTCATGGATTTACTTCCAAATGGGGGCAGAGCTTTTTTTAGCAGCTATAGTGCCAAGTTTTGGGATCATCGCCTTACATGGTTTCAGGAGCAATCAGAAAAAGGTTTGTTAGGCAAAATCGATACAGTGAAGACTAAGGATGGAATCATCATATGTGAAGATGGTTTTCGTGCAACAACGCATTCGCCAGAAGATATGGACAGATTTGGGAAGGCTTCAGGTTTTGTATATGAGGTTACAGAGGTTGATGAATCAAGTATTTTTCTTGTTGTAACCAAAAACTAAATAGAAGCAGGTGTATGTCAAACTTTGTGGGCTGCACGAAGTGCTACAATGTAGCGATTTTGTATCACTTCATTTACCTCTTACCCCAAATACCAATCAGTTAATTTCCCATAGTGCAATTTCAAAAATGAAAAAAGGAAGTTACTGTATGCGCTGTAGAACCCATTCATGCAGAAAGTCCACTATTAACACTAGATAATTTTATAATTACGCCACACATAGGGGTTTATACAAAAGAAGCTATTGCTTCTGTAAGTCGAATATGCGCAAAAAATATCGCTGCAAAATTATGTGGGGGATCAATTGAGTTTAGCGTTACTGATACTAAATTATAATAAATCTGAGTATTTATTATTTGTGGTGAAAGTGTATCTGTGTCGCAAAAAGCATTTTAAGAAACGCGATTTGCGACACCCTTTTGTTCTGGCAGCAGGCTTCACTGACAGAGTGACTGCCGGCGAATGGTTACAGAGATCAAGAAAGTCCCGCAGTGCTCACCTACCGCACAGAAATTGCCCAGCATTTGTGAAAAAACACTACCCGCTATGGGTTAGTTGACATTTCTTTTACAATCCGGGTAAGCTGAGCGCCGGAAATAACCTCTTCCTGCTGCAGAAACAGGGAAACCTGATGCAGAACTTCCATGTGTTCGGTCAGGAGTTTGCTTGCTGTTGCCTGTGCTTCATTCAACAAGAGGCGAATTTCCTCATCTATTTCGGCAATGGTTGCAGGGCTTAAATCGCTGCGGCCTGTAGCCCCGCTCTGTAAATAGCTGCCTGCCGTGGTGGCATACCGGACAGGACCCAGCCTTGGGGACATGCCGAACTCAGTAACCATTCGCCGGGCCATTTCTGTGGCGCGTTCCAGGTCATTAGCCGCCCCGGTAGAGGCTTCATGAAAAATGATAAGCTCGGCCGCTCGTCCGCCAAGCATTACTGCCAGCCGTGACCGTAACTCATTTTCGCCGATAAGATAGCGGTCTTCTTCCGGCATCTGCATGGTATACCCGAGAGCTCCTTTTGAGGTGGGAATAATACTGATTTTGTGCACAGGATCTGTTCCGGCAAGATAATAGGCCGTAAGGGCATGGCCTACTTCGTGATAAGCCACTTTTTTGCGAATATCCTGGGAGAGGGGCGTTTTTCGCTGTAAGCCGGCTACCACCCGTTCAATGGCCAAGTCAAAATCGCTCATAGCAATGATGTTGGAACCACGCCTGATGGCAAGCAGGGAAGCCTCGTTGGCGATATTAGCCAATTCAGCGCCGGAGAAACCGGCAGTCACTTTAGCCAGTCGTTCCAACTGGACATCATTGCCCAGCGGCATATCGCGCGTATGGATGGTAAGGATATCCAGGCGGCCTGGTTCGGTGGGCAGGGTTACCTGAATCTGCCGGTCAAAACGTCCCGGCCGTACTAAGGCGGGGTCGAGAATTTCGGGACGGTTGGTAGCCGCCATGATGACCACGCCGGAATTAGCTTTAAAACCATCCATTTCTGCCAGCAATTGATTGAGCGTATTTTCCTGTTCGCTGTTAGTGCCAACTTTGCCAATATTGGTACGGGCTTGTCCAATAGCATCGATCTCATCAATGAAGATGATGCAGGGGGCTTTTTTCTGAGCCTGTTGAAAAAGGTCGCGCACTCTTGCCGCACCAACGCCAACAAACATTTCGACAAAACTGGAGCCGGTAAGAAAGAAGAACGGGACGCCGGCTTCACCGGCGGTTGCCTTGGCGAGCAGGGTTTTGCCGGTTCCGGGCGGACCTGCCAGCAGAACGCCTTTGGGAAGTTTGGCACCAATGCGGGTAAACTTCTCAGGCATGGTCAGGTATTCGATAATTTCACGCAGCTCGACTTCCGCTTCGCCAACACCACCGACATCAGCAAACTTGACACCAATCATTTCCCCTTCAATTTCGTGGGCTTTGCTTTTTCCCAGCGACATGGCGTTCGGGCCCGCGCCGCTCATACGTTTGAAAATGAAGTACCAAATCAGCAGTAATGGCAATAAGGGGAGAATCCAGCCGAATAGCGAGGAAAATAAACTTTTAGCCGGGGCTTGTGCGGAAAATGCCACCCCTGACTTAATTAGCCGGTCAATCAGGTCAGGGTCGTTGACCGGCACTACGTTAGCAACAGCTTCTTTTTGATTATCAGTAGTTTTAAGCGAGAAGATAATGCGGTCGCCTGTCAAAATAACCTGATCAATCTTATTTTCAGCTAAGTTTTGGAGAAAGACATGGTAGCTGACTTCGGTTTCCCGCATAACATATGGCTTGTAGACATAATCATTAAATAGCCAAGTGAATACCAGCGCCAATAAAAAGAATCCTGTAGAAAAATTTCGTTGTTTGTTATCCATGTGTGCCTCCGTTGGTATCAGGGTACTGTAAGGTAGTATATCCGAAACCGCACATATTCGTGCAACAGGGAGTTCATTGACACCCATAGGCGGTCCTGGTAAAATGTGTATAAACTGTAATGGACAAGAGCGCAGGAGCGGTTTGGGAGGATGAAAAATGACATTGATTGACAAGCTGGGTAAATCTTTTGTTTTTACTACCGAACTGGGCGGTATTAACGGCACAGATATTGAGGGGAGTATTGCCAAGCTCAAAGAGTATGACGGGGTGGATGCCATTAATATTCATGACTGCCCTAACGGCAGGCTGCGAATGAATTCGGTGATGGCGGCAGCCATCATTAAACAGGTCGCCGGGGTGGAAACCATTCCCCATTTTACCTGCCGGGACCGCAGCTTGCTGGGAACTCAGGCTGATTTGCTGGGAGCCCATGCATTGGGCATTCGCTATATGCTGCCGACAACCGGTGACGGCCCGCAGCATGGACCGTATCAGTCCGCTGCGGTCTATGATTATAATACGGCCAAACTGATTGAACTGATAAAAAACTTTAATCAGGGGAAAGATGCCAATGGCGAAGCTTTTACCGGGCAGACACAATTTGCCGTGGCGGCGACAGCTACGCCGGGCGCAGCCAATTTGGCGGCAGAAACAGCCAATATGCAAAGAAAAATAAGCGCCGGGGCTGATTTTTTCCAGACTCAGCCGGTATATGACCCGGAGCAGGCCGGCAGGTTTATCGATAAGGCCAAAAGCCTGGGTAAACCGGTATTGTTAGGGTTAATGCCGTTAAAAAGCCTGAAGATGGCGGAATTCGTTAATAAAAATGTTGCCGGCGTGACGGTTCCTGCGCATATCCTCACTGAGATGGAACAAGGCAAGACCGGCTTTGAGATAGCCTGCGAGTTTATCTGCCAGATATACCGGCAAGTAGACGGAATTCATATCTTTGGTATGGGTGATGTGGCGGTAACAAATAAAGTAGTGGCTTTCGCCCGGGAATTGCTAAACCGGCGTTAAAATCGGAATTAACATCTTCCAGTTTGGGAATACTATAGACTAACTTGGAAGATGTGAGGTGATCTTTGCTCTTGATTCGCTTTAGCAATCATCCGCTGGTAATTTTTACAGCATTGCTAATCCTTTATACTATGTGTACTTCGATTTCAGCCATTTTTAAGTAGGCTCTTTGCCTGTGGCTGCATCCGGTATTGCAGCAAGTAACATAAAAACACGGCCCGTAGTGGCCGTGTTTTTATGTTATGCTTCAATGTTCTGAGGCTCTGATAGAGTTCCGCAGGTAATTGAGAACCTTCTTACCCTCCTTCAATAATCTTAAAGAATCTCTTTAATTCTCAGTTTTACATAGCATTTCACATATTTAAGACTCGTCTTTA
>NZ_BMBX01000025.1:0-52025 GCF_014634905.1 Sporomusa sp. GT1
TGAAGAGCCGGATGCCTTAGTTGGGCCCGTCCGGTTCTGTGAGGGTTGTCGGGCCGTGAGGCCCGCTTCTACTCGACTTGATGTCCCTAGGGCAGACGAGATTCCCGCAGAATAAAAAGGAGAGGAGTATGTAAATTAAAATGTTTAAGGATGACTTAATTTTTGAATTTATTAAATGGCGAAATGCTAATCCACAGAATTTTAATTGGTGGAATTATGTAAATTTAAAATCGGATTTGCAAACTGCACTAGGGTTTGCCAAATTCTATTATCCTGAAATTGTGGAATTAGATGGTTGTATTTTATTAAAAGATAAGTTTTCAAAAGAACTATATGAACTTTGGAGAGATGAATGCAAGGGAGAAAAAACATGCATAGAAAAAATGATGAATTTATATCAATTGAGAGATTTTTTTCATCGTAATACTCAGGATGATGGAAACCTAGAATCTCAAATTAAAGTTCTTGGAGATGTTTTAACACTGTTTTGGAGCATGAGCTTTAGGAATAGATTTCCTGGTAGGTCGATTAAAGTAAAAGTATTTGAGGAAACCGATGGAGAGAGTTTTATCACTGTATATGAAGAAATATAAATTGTAGATGTCATAACGGATGGGCTTTTGACAAATTTTTAGGTTAAGTTATGAAGATGTCAGTGGACGTAAAAATCCGCTGACCATTCTTTTTTAAGGATAAAAGAGACAAAAGGGGACGACAGACTGTGCGACAATGGTCTAGCCAACGCGTCTAACTGTTGAAAAATAAAAAAACGACAAATCCTAAACAGAAAATGTCGTTACCATCCTTAATTGACTCTATCAAATTTTTCGGTCCCCGCAATTTGAGCACGCGTTTTAGGTTATACATTAAGCAATGCATAATCGCTTCACCTTTCAGTGCGCACGTTGTGCGCTTCATATAGATTTCATAGAAATCATCGCTCCTGCAACGTGATGTAAGACAACCGACTGAAAGTAAATCTGGAAAGGTCTTTGATGTTGATGTAAAATCTGAATGGAGTAACCTGTAATAATGAAAGGGTGATTGTGTGGATATTACTATAAGTGCCAGAAATGAAAGAGAAGTTGAATGCCTTATGCTTATACTAATCTTAGGTTTTTCAACAGCATTGGAACGAAAAGTAATTTCAATTGAAGAGGCAGAAAAGCTCCTGTATAGTCCTTATTCGATGAAGAAATTAAAGGAAATTGGTGTAAACGAAAATATAGTTGATTTGATTCATCTCGGTTGTGAACTGGAAAATGTTGAACGATTAATTCCAGATAAATTATTAATGTCAATTGAAGATATAAAGGAAAGAGCCTTGGAAATATTACAAAAAATGCCTAAAGCTACTATACCTACAAAGAAGTGGATTGATTAAATAATTGTACTTCTTAAATTTAGGGCTGATATAATAATAAATAGCTTTGTTCTGATTATGTTGTAAGGTCAGCAGACGTAAAAATCTGCTGACCTTTCTTTTCCTTCTCAGGTATCGTCTGGTGATTAAGCCGGTTAGGGTGGTTCAGAAATCACTTTTGACTGGCTTTTCTTTGTTGATGCGAGGGCAATGGTGGTTATATAGAAAAACAACCTTCAAAGACTTGCAGCGCAAGTCTTTGAAGGTTGTGAAAAAGTGAAATTAACAGATTAGGCTGCTGACAAAAGTTTGGAAACGAATTGAAGCCATTGACGGGCCGCAAATGATAGATAGCGGTCTTTGTGCCAGATAATTGAAAGCTGTAAAAGAATCTGGGGATCATTAAAGGGTATTGATATGATTGTTTTTGGGTCAAATTGGTCGCATATTTTTCCGGGGAGCAGGGCAACGCCAAGGTTGGCTGCCACCATTTGGGTCATAAATTCACGCTGAGAAGTCTCACAAATGATTTTAGGTTGAAATCCAGCCAGCTTGCAACGATTATGGATGTGGTCGTACAGGCTAAAGTCTTCTCTGTAAAGGACAAAAGATTCATCCCTTAAATCAGCAAAATCAATCTGCTGGTTATGAGCCAACGGGTGCTCGGGATGGACGATTACTTTAAGCGGATCTTCGATAAAGGAAATGAATTCAAAAGTATCAGTTTTCGTAGGTGTGGTGCAGACGATGCCAATATCCAGCGTACCGTCATAAACACCTAATTCTACCTTTTTGGAACCGTATTCAACGAGTTGTAACTCAATATTGGAGTAATTCTTTTTAAATTCGCCGAGGATGGGTGGAAGAATACTGGAAGCGGCGATTGGCGGAACGCCGAGGCGGATTTTACCTTTCTTAAGCTGGATGACATCGTCAAGTTTTACAGTCAAATTCTGAACTAGGGTTACAATTTGTTGAGCCTGTTCGACGATTGCTTGCCCGGCGTCTGTAAGCTCAAGCGGCTTCACGTTCCGGTTAATTAATACGACCCCTAGCTCGTCTTCTAAATTTTGGATCATCTTGCTAATCGAGGGTTGGGTTATGTACAAAGTAGAGGCAGCTTTGCTGAAACTGCCTTGGCGAATCACTTCGAGGAAGTATTCCAGATGATGAATATTCAATTCTTCTCACCTTCTTTACGTTCATTTTAATATAGTTAAAAGCAATATACAACATTAAAAAAATGAAATTTATCTATAGTAGAACGTTTGAAGGCATCTTCTCACAGTTTTGTTTCAATATTTTATGTTAAAACCCCCTAAAGTAGCCGCTCTATTTTACCGCAACTACTTTAGGGGGTACTTTGCTGTCTCTAAGTGATTCTTGCCGTTAATTTACGATATTCACAGGCTTCCCTTGGGAAAACGCGGTAATATTGTCGGCAACCAGATTGAACAGGCGCTGGCGTGATTCAAAACGCCTCCAGCCGATGTGAGGGGTCATGATGACGTTATCCAAATGGAATAAGGGATTGTCCGGAGTCGCCGGCTCGACTTCCTGAACGTCAAGTGCGGCACCGGCAAGTTTTCCTGTCTTAAGGGCTTCGACCAAATCAGCCTCATTGACCAGTGGTCCGCGTGAAGTATTGACGAGATAGGCAGAAGGCTTGACAAGGTTCAGTGTTTCTTTATTGATGATATGTTTTGTCGACGGCATCAGCGGGCAGTGGAGGGAAATAAAATCACTGTTTTTGAGTAACTCTTCTAGCTGAACATACTGGACAGCGGCGTCGCCCCAGGGCTGCGGAAACGGATCACAAATAAGCACATTCATACCTAGGGCCAGCCCGGCTTTTATTGTTTGCCTGCCGATGGCACCGCCGCCAATTACCCCGAGGTTTTTACCAAGCACCTCATAATGGGGCACCTGCAGGTACTTTGAAAAGTTATCGTAATTGCCTTTGTCCAGCATCTTTTGCTGGAGGTGCAACGACGCACTTAACATTAATACAAATGTGATCGCCAGATGGCCAACAGATTCGGTACTGTATGAAGGTACATTACAAACGGCGATGTTCTTTTGTTTGGCAGCTTCAAGGTCGATGTTGTTAAAGCCTGTTCCTGCTTCGCATATAAGCTTTACCGATGCCGGGAATTTCAGAATGAGATCCCTGCCGATAGACATTTCCTTGGTAATAACAACTTCTTGCCCTTGAACCCGTTCCAGAATTTGTTCGTCGGTGACGGTATCATCGTATTTCGTGAATTCGGTTGCTTCCTCAAATTTTGAATAATCTAGTTTTTGATCAAAATCAACTTTTGCCGAGTTGAGAAAAACGGTTTTCATTTTCATCAGAATACACTCCCTTTGAAATAATATCATATTCTGCGTCCAAAACACCTATTAATATACCATCAAAAATCAAACCGGTAAAATAGAATATTGGAATAGTCAGTATGCTTTAATACAATAGCCATATCCTCCATCAAACCGGAGGATTTTCGAATTTTCGGGAGAAATTCATTCTTGTAAGAGCTTGATATTTATTTCACAATTTGTCATCGAAAAGGAGGTTGTATTTGACCGAATTTGCTATACAGCAGGGCAAGCAAAAAGATGGTTTCTATTTGCTATTGTTTAGTCATGCTTGCACCTAAATGTACCCCAGTACAAAAAAACAAAGGAAAGGATTGATAATATGCAGTGGCTACATAACTACTCAGCTTTAGGAGACAGCCTCGGCCTCACCGCTATAACAGTATCGATTCCGATTTTTTATCTTTTTTGGGCTCTTACCGTTAAACGAATGAAAGGACATATTGCCGGCCTAACCACTTTGCTGCTTACCATTGTCGTTGTAGTTGTTGTTTACGGTATGCCGGTAAATGTCGCTATTTCCGCCTCGGTACTTGGAATGCTCAACGGGCTTTTTCCGATTGGCTGGATCATTCTTACTGCGGTATTTTTGTACAATCTGACCGTGGAAACGGGACAATTCGACATTATAAAAAGCTCTATTTCTTCTTTGTCACCTGACCGGAGAATTCAAGCCTTGCTGGTTGCTTTCTGCTTTTCCGCATTTATGGAAGGTGTTGCCGGTCAGGGTGCGCCGGTGGCTGTTGCTGCAGCAATGTTAATCGGTTTGGGCTTTCCCGCGCTGCCTGCCGCAGCTATCTGCCTTGTCGGCAACACGCCCCCTGTTCCTTTTGGTCCTGTGGGTACGCCGACCATTATGATGGCTACCGTTACTGAACTCCCCAACTCGATTGTCGGGAGGGCTATCGGCTTGGATATGACGATTTTAGCTCTTGTTATCCCGATTTTTATGCTGGTGGTTGTAGCCGGACGGAAGAACGTCATGGGAGCTTTGCCGGCGGCTCTGGTAGCCGGCATCAGTTACGCAGTCACTAACCATCTGGTAAGTCAGAACTTTGGACCAGAGCTCCCGGCTATTTTTTCATCCTTCGTGTCCATGATCTGCTTAGTAGTCTTTCTCAAGTTCTGGAAGCCCGCTACGATCTGGCGTTTTCCCAACGATTCGGACATTGCGGAAGATTCTACCCATCGATATAGTGCCGGACAAATCATCAAGGCCTGGTCGCCGTTTATCATCCTTATGATTGTTATGGGCATCTGGGGAACGCCTGCGTTCAAAGCCTGGGTCGCCCAAGAGCTTAAGTGGTTCATTACAATTCCCTCCTGGCCTGGTCTGGACGGAATCGTATATCGTGCGGCACCCATTGTGGCTGTGCCGTCAAAATACGCAGCCAGCTACCGGATGGACTTTTTCTCTGCCGCCGGGACGGCAATGCTGATTTCTTCTATACTCTCCATGGTTGTGCTGGGTCTCAGCCCGGCTGCAGGTGTAAGAGTATTCAAAAAAACCTTTAACCAACTGATGTATTCCCTGATTACTCTGACTGCGGTTCTTGGCGTTGGTTTTTTGGCTAACTATTCCGGTATGTCGTACACCCTCGGCCTTGCTTTTGCCACCTATACCGGCATGTTCTTCCCGATTTTCTCCCCGGTCATCGGTTATCTCGGGGTGTTCCTGACCGGCTCGGTCACTTCTTCTGCCGCCCTGTTCGGAAAGTTGCAGCAAGTCACAGCCTCCCATCTGGGTCTTAATCCCCTGTTGACCATATCTGCAAACCTGTTCGGCGCCGTTATCGGTAAACTTATTTCCCCTCAGTCGATAGCTGTGGCCTGCGCTGCTACTGGCCTTGTCGGACGGGAAACTGATATTTTCCGGCTGACGGTGAAATATTCGATCTATCTCCTATTGTTCGTTATCGTTATCATTTTACTGCAAGCTTGGGCATTCCCGAATATATTGCCAAAGATTGCAGCGGTCATGCTTACCCAATTCTCATGATAATTGCTGCAGTTAAGCGTTACCCCGGGAAAATCTAACAGCGGGGAATCCACACAAAAAAGAAAAGACAGTAAAAGTCTTGAAAAATTAGTATATACCCTCTAGGCAGACCAAGTTTAAAATCTCATAAAGAACCATAAATACCTCAACGATAGAAGTGTTTATGGTTCTTTACTATTAGCGTTTATTGCAAGAGGCTCTGCGTTTCATTTCCGAAATTGCCGGTGCAGTCTTCACAGGCTCATATATAAGCCAATCGCTCGGAAGGTGGCTCATATGTGAGTCTGCGGGAAGGTGCGGTTCTCTGCGGAACGGCTGCTGAAAAAGGCGGCGCAGCCCGATAACACGCCAAAACCCCGGAACCGGCTTTTCAATACCGGGTCTTTCCCTGCTTATTGGCATAAAAAATGCATAAATTATTGCAATCTTAACTACTATCATGCCAATTTAAGGGGGAGGACAAATATGCAGCAAAATTTCGATCAAGATATTCTTGATGCAGTTTTACGGGCCTATCCTATCTTTCTGCAGTCTCTGCCATACAACATTGGAGTAACAATCACAGACAGGGAAAAATACCTGGTTTACAAACCGGCAGACCGGTTGCAGTTAAACCTGCCCGTAGGTCAGCCAATCCGGGAAGGCAGCCTTGTCGATAAAGCTATGAAAGAAGAGCGGAAGATCTTCTTGAAAGTTGACAAGTCGGCCCGTGGCTTGCCCTATATCGGCTGTGCGCAGCCAATCCGGAACGAAGGCGGCCAGGTAGTGGGCGCCTTTGCCACTTCCATGCCTGTCGACACTTATGAAAAAACCAAAGATATGGCCTGCAATTTGAATAATCAGGTCAAAACCCTTGCTGAGACATGTGAAACGATATCCGGTCAGACCGAAGAAATTACGGCAATTATTAATATGCTGCTGCAAACGGCGAAAGATTCCCAGCAACAAGCCAAAGAAACGGAACAAGTGCTGTTATTGCTGAAGGGAATTGTTTCGCAGACAAACCTGCTTGGCCTGAACGCCAGTATCGAGGCGGCAAGGGCAGGGACATCTGGTCGGGGCTTTCAGGTAGTGGCCGAGGAAATCCGGAAATTGGCTACAACCGGATCGTTGTCTGTTAAAAACGTTGTGGACATTGTCAGTATTATCCAGTCAAACAGTATCAGAGTCACGGAGGAAGTTACCTCAGTTGAACAGGCAGTGGTTAATATCGCGAATGCTATGCTGAGCCTAACGACGATCACACAGGATGTCAGCGTTTTGGCTGGGGAACTGGATAATGTGGCTAACGAACTTTGTGAGCAACTCTGACATATATCTTCTTAATCAATCATTGTATTCCGGCTGCCAGCTCTTACAGACGTCCACCCATTCGAGGGCCTGCGCATACCGGTAGAGTTCGTCACAATTGAGTTCTATAGCCGAGCTGCTGCTGCCGCAGGCGGGGAAAACCGTGGCAAAACGCTTAAGGGAAATATCCAGGCAGGTTTTAACACCGGCCGGGTTGGCAAAAGGGCATACCCCGCCGACAGCATGGCCGGTCAACTGGGCAACTTCATCCGGGGTGAGCATCTTGGGCTTTAAACCAAAATGCCGTTTGAATTTGCCGTTATCCACCTTGGCGTCGCCGGCGGCGACTACCAGAATACAATTGCCGTCGGTATTGTTTTGAAAGGAAAGTGTTTTAGCGATACGGGCCGGTTCTACATTCAGTGCTTGGGCCGCCAGGTCCACTGTAGCGCTGGAAACGGCAAATTCCCGCACATCCTGAGCCCTGCCCAGAGCGGCAAAATACATTTTAACTGTTTCTAATGACATAAAGCATGTCTCCTTTACGAAAAAAATAAAAACAAGCCGTAATTACTGTTAAATCATATACTAGCTTAATTTTTACAAAATGGCAAATCCACTCCCGGGCAAAACAGCAAAACCCCGCCTCCAAAAGAGGCGGGGCACAGGGATGACTTTTACAGCTTGATGGTCCGCGAGCCGCCTTTCATGTCACTGAAGGTTGCTTCCGCGTCTTCAATGTAAAACAGTTCAAACAGGGAATCGTCCACGCTGTACATGTTTTTAAGCATCGGCATGGCATCAAGGGCAGCCTGTTTGGTTTGTCTGGTGGTATTAAACACGGCCTTGCCTTTTAAACGCAGCCATTCGTTCGTTTTTGAAGTTGTGCATACTTCAAAATTAGGATTGGCTTTAAGCTGCCGGAAGACAGGCTTTTGGTTGCTGGTGCAGAAATACAGTTTGCCTTCAAAGTTCATGGCAAAGCCGAAAGGCCGCACCTTGGGAATATTGCCCTCCACCGTAGCCAGGTAAAACACGGGATTGTCTTTCAGAAATGCTAGCACTTCATCCATGAATCAACACTCCTTACTTTAATTTCATTTATGGTAATATTATACAATAACGATACCAAGAATCAAGTGGTTTATGAGTATCACTGCTAAAGACAGGAAAGAGCCATTGGAACAAGGTATGCGGAGAATATGTGGTAGTTATGTTATATTGGAATAATAAATACCCAGAGAGCCGCGTTTTTCTGCAGGCTCACATGTGAGTCTATTTCTATGTGAAAATAATAGATGTAATTTGATAAGTGAAAAATTATAAAGGACGGTAATTACAATGGAAGAAAAGAAAGGACCGCTGGGTATTCCCAGACGTATTTGGATTCAATTGTTTTTTCTGGCTTTGGGCTATGCGTTTTATTCTGCAAACAGACTTGCCTTCGGCGTCGGTCTTAAGTCCATCGCAGCCCAGTTCGCCTTGACCGCCATGCAGGTAGGTATGCTGGGTACTATCTTTACCCTTGGACAAGCGCTTATTGATATTCCTGCCGGTTATTTGTCCGACCGTTTGGGCCGCAAAAGAATGCTGCTGCTCGGCATGTTCGGTATTGGGTTTGCGACGATGGCCGTTACTACTGCCAACAGCTTCCTGGCTGCAGCTACCTGGAGATTTTTGTTTGGAGCTGCTGAAGGCATCTGGAACATCGTAATGTATTCAGTCGCAGGTTCTATATTCCCGGCCAGTCGTGCAATGATTAACGGCTTAATGATGACTTTTTACTCGGTAGGGGCCTATGTTGGACCCAGCTATTATGGGTGGACGCTGGAAATGAACCCCGGCAATTGGGGAGCAGGCCTGCTCAGTATGGGGGCTACGACGGTTTTATTTGCCTGTGTTCTTATTTGGGGACTTAAAGCTAAAGACACCGACGTTTCCAAGGATATTAAAACCATGCATATTACTGAAGCACTGCGGACTGTTGGTACTAATCGTGGCGTCTGGCTTGCCGTTCTTGTCCAAATTTTAAATGTTGTGCCGTATTGGGGTTTTGCTGCTATGGGTCCATACCTCTTCATGTCCTTCAAGGGTTTCTCGGCTACGATGGCGGGACAATTTTTTGGTATTATCTATGGTATCGGTGGCTTGAGTTCGGTGGTATTAGGACACTTTGCCGATAAGTTTGGCCGCAAGCCTGTTATTTTGACAATGGCAATTTTAAACGTCATTTGCGGCTATCTTATTTTCCATGTTATTCCCAACGACAACCTGCCTGTTTTGTATCTGGTTGGCGGTATGATGGGAATAGGCCTGCATGCCTTGTACATTCTAGGTTACACCATTGGACAGGATGCGGTGGATGCCCGTCAGGTAGGTCTGGCAACCGGCCTTGTCGGTGCGTGCATGTATTTTGCTTCCTTTTTCTCCGGCCCGGCGATGGGATATCTCAGCAAGGCATATGGCTACATGGCTGCTCTTGACATAATTGTAATAGGTTTTGAAGTTGCGCTGGTCGTAGTGGCTTTGCTCATGCGGGAGACAAAGCAGAAAGTGTTACAATAAAGACGGTAAAATTAACTATTGACTCGACAAAGTGAAAGACTTACCTTTGATCCCCGCAGGAAGCAGCACTGAGGAGTAGAGCAAATGCTCTGCTCTTTTTAGTTTGTCCCCATTTCCTGCGTACAACGCAGCAGCAAAGATGTTTATTTTTGCTTCTTAAATCAAATTGTGATAAGATAATCTAAAACCTAAGGGATAATATGGAATGATGTGCGGTGCAAACAGCAATTGCCGGTTTATTTAGCTTGTTTCAGCATATATTATAGTGACATTATGTTTAGGCGGGAGATTGTATGCAGAGATACCGTTCAACAGGGCAGTACCAGGAAGCGGATTCAGCAATAGAAGTTCAGCAGAGGCTTAGCTGCTGCTTTACGAACGACACAGCAAATTCTGTACAACTAAGAAGCCCGGTTGTCGGCAATGAATTGCAGCAGCTTGCGGAAACGTTTCAGCTGATTTGCAAAAAGATAGGCGCTCTTGACAGCACCACGCCGGAAGTCATACAGATTGTCGGGCAGATAACTTCTATCGCAAAAGAAATACATGAGCTGACAGGATACGAAGTCCCGACAATGAAAAAACCATAATTCTTTTGTCCTAAAGCCAGCATGTCTGGCCGGCTATTTGCAGCATTGGTCTGGCTGGCCGAAGCAATAAATTTTATATAAAAAGCCAGGAAAATGCACTTTGGATAGCAGGTGCATTTTTTATTTGGCAATATGTCAAATAAATTGATAACAATGCCACCGCATTCCGTATATAGTGAAACCATATTTCCGGCCTTAGGGTTTAGAGGGTTAAATTTTTAAACTGGGAGGGCTTTAAAGCCGGAATGGAGAATTATGCTTAATGCCAATTAACGTTATCTCCGTTGTTCGTCAGGGGCAGGAGGCTGACAGTAACGGTGATGTTATTGGCAGGAAAGGGTGTTAGCAAAGTTTATGCACAATTATCGAAGCTTTACATTAACAGACAGATTGGACCGGTACTGGCAGTTAGGCTATGCAGGGCTACTCTTTGCCGGGCTTTTATTTTTCGTCTCATGTGCCTTTTATAAGGAAATGTGGTTTGATGAGGCGTATACCGTAGCTATGGTCAGACATGATTTTTTTAGAATTTGCGAAATCACAGCCCGTGATGTTCATCCACCTTTGTACTATATGCTGGCCAAACTGGCGTCCTTGGTCTGGGGGCAGGATATTGTGGTTTACCGGCTGGTGTCGGTAAGCGGGATGCTGCTGTTTGTGCTGCTGGGCGTTAGCCATATCCGCCGGCTGTGCGGTGACCGGGCGGGTCTCTATTTTACCTTTTTTGCCGTATTTTTACCGGTGATGCTGGAGTATTCAGGGGAAGCCAGAATGTATTCGTGGGCCATGTTTTTTACAACCGGTGCCGGGATATATGCTTATCTGGCCTACCGGCAAAATCAATGGTACCATTGGGTATTGTTTGCAGCCTTGTCGCTGGGCAGCGCTTACACCCACAATTATGCTTTGCTTGGCGCTTTTTTTATTAATCTTAGCCTGTTGATTGCGGTTTTTACCAGGAACCGATATTTGCTCAAACGCTGTCTGTTGGCAATTTTGGCCCAGATAATTCTTTATTTGCCTTGGCTGTTTGTATTAATCAGCCAGATAGTTGCGGTGACCCAGGAATACTGGATTGTCATCAATTATCAGCATCTGCTCAGGGATTTGCTGGTGTTTTATTTTGCTGAAAACCTGCCGTCACTTGCTATCAAGCTGCTGAGTTTTGGCTGGCTGGCGGTATGCGGTTTTGGGTTGTACACGGCTGTTAAAGAGAAGAAGCATTATACGGGAATTGCACTTAACAGCCTGGCTATTTATCTGGCCGTGCTTGGTCTGGCGCTCATTTTGTCCCAGGTAAAGCCCATTTTCATAACCCGGTATTTAATGCCAAACTCGGGATTTTTATTTATTGCCCTGGCCTGTGGGCTGGCTGCAGTCAGGCGGCAGGGTGTGGCTGCTGTTTTATGTACAGTGATTTTCATTGCTTCATCAGCGAATTTTTATTTGCATTATGATAAAATTTACAGTCCTCAAAACAATGCTTTGCGGGCTGATGTCACTTACAGCCTCAAGCCTGACGATATCTTTTTGTACACAGACATTCATCCGGCAGGGATTTATATGGTTGCCTTTCCTCAGCATCAGCATTACATGTTCTTTCCGGGCGGGCAGGAGGAGTCTAAGCCTAATCCCTTCCAGCCGGAGCTTAGATTTATATATGATTTAAATGCCCTGGCAAGCTACCAAGGGCGAATTTGGTTAATCGAAGGTGCCAATTCCCAGCTATTGTACGGTCATTTGGGAAAAAGCGAGCCGGTGTTTAAGGTTATTGATTTTGCCCGTGTTTACGATATGCCCTATTTAAGCCACAAAGGCTTTGTGTTTGTCGGATCACTGCTGCAAAAAGAACCGGGGCCTGTGCCGCCCTTGCCTGCGCAGGAGTAACACAGAAGGAGGTCTGACTGATGAAACCATTAATCTCCATTGTTGTGCCTATGTACAATGAGAGCCAGAATATAGACTGTTTTTATCAAAAAATAGCTGAGGTCATGGATGCTTTGACGGCGTATGACTATGAAATTATCTGTATCAATGACGGCAGCACTGATAATACCCTGGAGAAAATTGAACTGCTGGCAGATAAAGATAAAAAGGTCAAAATAATTGAACTGTCCCGGAATTTTGGCAAGGAAATTGCTCTGACTGCCGGTATTTTTGAAGCCAAGGGCGATGCCGTTATTCCCATTGATGCCGATTTGCAGGACCCGCCGGAACTCATCCCGGCGTTAATCGAAAAATGGCAGGAAGGCTATGATGTTGTTTACGCTACCAGGCTGGTGCGGGAAGGGGAAAGCAGTTTAAAGAAAGTGACCGCCTTCCTGTTTTACCGGGTCATGCGCCGTCTTGCCAAAGTGAATATACCCCCCGATACCGGCGATTTCCGGCTTATGACCAGGCAGGTAGTGGAGGCGGTCAACCAGTGCACCGAATCCCACCGGTTTATGAAAGGGCTGTTTAGCTGGGTAGGCTTCAGGCAGACCAGCATTCCTTACCTCCGCAACCGCCGCCACAAGGGCATAACCAGTTTCAACTACTGGAAGCTTTGGAATTTTGCTTTGGAGGGGATTACCTCCTTTTCCTTTGTGCCGCTGCAGCTGGCAACCTATGTGGGGTTTCTGACAGCTTTGTTTTCCGGCGTATATATCGCCTATATTATTGTGAAAACCTGGCTGTACGGCGATCCGGTGGCAGGTTATCCTTCCATGATGGTAGCCATCTTCTTCTTTGGCGGCGCTCAGTTGATGACCCTGGGGGTCATCGGCGAGTATATCGGCAGGATTTATAATGAGTCCAAACGCCGGCCGCTGTATTTTATCAGAAAAAAGACTAATTTTTGATACAAGATGACGGTTTGTAGGACGAAGGGGGTCGCTTTGCGCTTTATGAAAAAAGTGCAAAGCAGCCCCCTTGCTTCATATGTACTTACTACCGGTCAAAGAACGGGCTTTTGCCGGTTATACTAAGCGGAATTCCATAAGCTATTTTGACTTCTTCTGCAAACAGGCCAATATTGATGGCGGCTTTACCTATACTGAACATAATCCGGTTATCGGCATGATGCAAAGCAGCGGTATTAGCTGCTGAGCTCAGGGCTATTCCCAGATCTCCGGTGCTGATAGCACACATCCCTGTACCTTGTGCACACTCTGCACAGTTAGCATAACCACAATAGCCACAGGGCTTGGTTCCTAATGGTTTCACTTTTTGTCCTAGCAATACAACTACCGGTGACTTATCAAGGCAATTGGCATCACGTTCGAAAAATTGTGCGCCTGATTCTTGAGCAATACGCCGCATTTCTGCTGATAGCTGTTCTTTTTCTTGCCCGTTTACAACCAAAGTTACCAGATCATCAATTCCCCGCGCTTTGGGGGCTGTTCTTGCCGCAACGCACATCAGACAGGCAATCTGCTCAACTGCGCGTTTCTCAGCCTCTTGATTACTAATAATCATCACAAATCCTCCATTCTTTCTGCAAAGTACAGATAAACAAATTAGCAATTCCTTTTCATAACAGGTCTTCTCTGATATAATAGTAAACCATAGGATATATTTGAGCAACTACGCACTTAATTGTATCATAGTATCTTTTGTATACTGTACATTGTAATTATAACTAAAACTATTGGAGTGACCGCACATGATTACCTTCAAAAATGTCCAATATCAGTGTTCGATGGAATTAACACTAGACCTTATTGGCGGCAAATGGAAAGCTTTGATTCTCTGGCATTTAGGGGAAAACACCCTGCGATTTAGTGAGTTAAAAAAGACCTTGCCCAAAATAACGCAAAAAATGTTGACCCAACAACTGCGGGAATTGGAAGCCAGCGGACTGGTGAAACGATTCATCTATACACAAATTCCGCCGAAAGTAGAATATTCTCTTACGCCAGCAGGTAAAAGTCTCTTGCCGATATTAGATACTTTATGTCAATGGGGTCTTACCTATGCTAATACAGCAGAACCGATAGCATCCCAAACACACAATGCTTCCTGCAAGCGGTAGTCAGCTAATTTTTTTCATGCGTTGGCCGCGGCTAGAGGCACTGGCGCCTGACAAATTTTCTTGCTGCGATACATACTGGATACGATACCGTATTGGGGATAGTTTACAACAAAAAAATGGCAACCGGCAATTTTGATATGCCGGTTGCCATTTTTTGTTGTTGCACGGAACTTTTAGAGCGACAGCCCCTTGCTCTGGTTTGCCGGCTTAGGTGATGGAGAGTACGAGTTCAATCGAGCCGGAGGTGAGAGTAATAGGAATCCGGTAGCCACTCACGCTGGCGGAACAGACCTGAATAGTCTGAGGTTTAAGGTCGAGTTCTAAACCTCTGTCCGACATATTGATTAAGAAAATACCGTTATGCAGATTCAAAAACTCGGCCACACTGTCTTTCGCCAAATCGTCAACCTGGGATATTTCTTCCTGGCTAAAACGGGTGGCAAGGTCAATTAGTGATGAATCGCTGAGCACTAAGGCAGTAGAGAGGGTATGATCACCAACAGCCTGCTGGGATATAATCCAGCCTTCCGGCTGCTTGGGCAGCGGCACAGGGCGGGACAGCAGCGGCCGGTCGTTAAGGAACCGGACGATATTTTTTAATAACAGGGCCACATAGTCATAGTGCAATCGGCCTATTTCATCTTGCGAAAAGTCGAGGAATAAGGGCACGATTTGGTCAATATCGGTGCTTTGTAAGGCCTGCAATTGCCCTTGTGACAGTCCGGTGTCCTGTTTAAAGTTTTCGAGAGCGGTTTCCAACTGGCTGAGTGTAAGACAGTTTCTATCAAGAATAGCCTGATTTAAGCCTAAATGGCGGCTGTTTTGCTGACTAAGCAGGTTGTCAAGCTGTGGCTGGGTAAGGTAGCCTTTGCTTAAAGCAATTTCGCCGAAACGGCGGTCCATGGTTCGCTGCAGCTCATGCACCTCTTCAATTTGGGCCGCTGTCATTAGCCCCGAGTTGAGAGCCAATACGCCAAGCTTTACATGGGTGGATTGTTCATAAGCCAGCAAATCACAAAGCTGATCGGCTGAAAGAATGCCTTTATTGAAAAGATATTGGCCAAAATATTGCGTAAACATGCTTGTCTCCTTTACTATTCAGAATAGCCGATAGCCTTGGCAATCTGGTCTCTGGTATAGGGCTTTTGAATAAAATCAGTTGCGCCGTGTTTCAGTGCCTCCAATACCTTGGTTGAGGTGCCGGTGGATGACAGCATGATAACTTTAGCGCACTTATCAAGTGTTTTAATTTGTTTAAGTGCTGCCAAACCGTCTAATTCAGGCATAACAATATCCATAAAAACTGTGCCTGGTTGATGATTTTTAAATAATTCTACACATTCGGCCCCGTCTTTAGCTTCATACACCTGGCAGTGCATTTCTTCCAGCAAATCACGAAGTTTTTTGCGAACAAGCATGGAATCATCACAAATTAACACCTTGGAAATACAAGAATTCACCAGAAAAACTCCTTTCATCACAATGTAATCTTTAACATATATTCTAAAGATTTCCGGCAAATCCTGCAGTTCATTTATTTTAATATGCAATCCAATGAGAGAGCATAGGATCGTTAAGATTCCTGTGCTTTTTTTGCGGGGATTGATTAGCTTGCCTAATAAGTGTCCGGGACAATGTAGTTTTATTTCATAATCAAATTCTCTTTACAATTATTAAATTGTTGTAAATATTTAACTATAGTATATTGAGCTTGCGAGGAAGAAAAACAAAAAGTCCAAGGCGTGAGGCCTTGAACTATAGATGCTTTCGGGTGGCCGAAAGTGTTTAGCAATAATAAGGGGGCAAAAGAATGGGAAAATTGACTGAACAGGAATTTAAGGCGTATCTAAAACAAATCAGAGAATTGACAGAAGGCACCTTCGACAAGATGCAAAAAGACATTGAGGTTACCAATGTGTTCCCCGAGGAGTTCTATCAACTGGGCATCGAAAATAACCTGTACCGTTGTTCGCTGCCGGTGGAGTATGGTGGCTGGGGCCTGTCCGAGCTGGAAATTCTGAAGGTCCAGGAAGAGTTTAGCCGCGGCCCCGGCGGCATGCGGATGCACCTGCATTATGCCATGGATTTGAACTGGCGCCCTTTGTACGATTTCGGCAGTGAAGAGCTCAAGGCCGAATTAATGCCCGGCTTCCAGGACAGATCGGTCTTTACCTGCTGGGCTGTTACCGAGGAAACAGGCGGCACCGGCGCCGATATTAAAACAACAGCGATAAAAGATGGCGACGATTATATCATTAACGGGGAAAAATTCTTAATCTCGCATACCGACTGCTGCAATTATGCGTATATTACCGTGCTTACCGACCCTAATGCTGATAAGGACCACCGGCTCTCCACCTTCATGGTTCCCTGTGACACCCCGGGCTATGAAGTTACTCCCATGCCCCACATGATGGGCTGCCGTGGGTCAGGCCACACCGGCTTAAAGTTTACCAACATGAGAGTTAACAAGAAATACTTGCTTGGCAAAGAAGGCGACGGTCTTCATATTTCTATTCACTCTTTATCTGTTTCCCGTGTTCACATTGCCGCCAGCAATTTAGGTATGGCACAGCGTATGCTGGAAATGTCGCTCAAACGTGCCCATGACCGTGTTACCTTTGGTAAACCCATTATCGAACGTCAGGCCATCAGAATGAAAATTGCCGATATGGCGACGCATGTCCATGCACTGCGTACCATGGTGTATGACTTTGCCAAGGATTACGAACAGAATCCCCAGGGAGAATACATTGAAGAAAAGGCGGCTATGTGCAAGCTGTTCAGTATCTGGGTTACCAGAGTGTGCAGTGATGAGATGCTGGAAATCTTCGGGGGTATCGGCTATTTCGAAGATTGTGAATATGGCCCCACCGAACGCCTGTACCGCGACGCCCGCGCCATGTGGTTAGAGGAAGGTACTCCCACCGTACAGCGCATCACCATTTCCCGCCAGACTATCAAACATGGTGGCTGCTTGGAGTACCTCGATTAATCCTTAGCGATTCTGCGGACATGCCAGAGGGTCATCAGTGTCAAGCCGATGCCCCTCTTTTATTTTACCTAAAATAAAAGCTTGCCGGGAGATTCAGAAAGGCACTGGGAGGGCTGACTTTGGCAGACCAGGAATTTGGACCGTTAAGAAGCAGGGCAGCCAGAAAACCCTGGCCGGAATGCCCCGATATTGTAATCTGCCGCTGTAGTCATTGCGGCAGGCTTTACCAGGGATTGGGCTATGATGTGCCGTCTCAGGCGCCGGCCTGTTGTGGTGCGTCCACAGAACAACTGAAGCCGCTCCACCTGGGGGACGTTTCGCCGGCAATCCATGTGGACTATAAGATCGTTGGCGGTTTCAATCAGAGTGCGGTGCAGGTGTTCTGGGAAACACAGCAGCCGGAAGACAATCCGGAGTGGATTTTACTGAAGTCCTTCACCGGCGGTTACATCAAGTATGTTGCTGCCAGGAAGCGGCCGCCCCTGGTATTCCCTTTGTCTGACGAGGATGCCTATGTGTATTGCGGCAGAAGTACCTGTCAGGAATGCGTCTTTCGTTGCAAGCGGGGCTTTATCATCTATTTGTATTTCAAAAAACAGGGGCTGCTGGCAGTACCTTTGGAAAAGCTGTCAGACTACTTTAAGTCCTAGCAGCATGTCTGGTTTACCGCAGCGGGCTTTCCTGCTTATCAAACGGAGTGCAGCGCAGTTCATTTTCCTGCACCCAGTGAATAAAAAAGTTTTTGAAATTTGAAAGCACCGGGGACGGTTTTTTCTTTTTGGGAAAGACCACCGAAAGAGTCCTGAGTGCTGTGGGTTTAAAACGGACAATAGCAATGTTTTTCCGCGGCGCCGCCATAACTGTCCGCGAGGAAATCATCGCAATGCCCATTCCTTCAGCAACAAGTCCCAGACAGGTATCTGTATACTGCGTGTCATAACCAAAATTCGGTTCAAAGCCAGCCCGCTTACAAGCCTCCAGCGTATCCAGAAAAAGACCGGAAGCTTTGGAAAAGCAAATAAACGTTTCTTCTGCGGCCTCATGCAAATCAATGAACTCTCTGGCAGCAAACGGGTGAGCGGTGCTGGTGATCAGTACTATTTCGTCATTGACCAAAGGATATGATTCCAAAGGTATTTTTTCTGGCTTGTATTTATTGAATGCGGTAAGAAACGCTACATCAATCTTCCCGCTATACAGTAACGGGTATAAATCAAAGCATTCTGCCTCGTGAAAATCCAGGGATATTTTCGGATAGGTTTTCTGGAATGAGGCAATAAGCGAAGTGATACCATAAGCGCCAAGCGCAGGCGTATTGCCAATGAATATTTGCCCGCTTTCACCAACCACATATTTTCGCATAGCCATGTTGATGCTGTCAATGTTCAGCATGATGTTTTTCGCATTTTCAACAAACTCAATGCCCGCCGGTGTCAGGTGAACTGAGCGCGTAGTTCTGCCGAATAAAACGACACCCAATTCATCTTCCAGTTTTTTTATTTGCTGCGACAAAGACGATGGTGTCACACAAACTTCAGCGGCTGCGCGGGAAAAACTTTGGTACTTGGCTACCGTCAATACGTACTTAAGTTGATATATTTCCATAGCCAGTATTCCTTTCTGGTGTCATATTTTAGTAAATATTCTGGAAAAATCACCAATATCCTGCCAAGAGCGAATAGCCTGTCTATTCCAGAACTTTGACACATTTACGACTGTCAAAGTTTTTTCATGCTGTTTTATAATCAATCATTATTAAGTTTTGCTAATTAATCCTGAAGGAATGTTGCCAGGGCGCCGGCGGGGCGCCTGCTGGTGTTGGCGGTTTATGTAGTGGCGCTAACGATAGGAGTGACTATGTAGCCTGACTTCATAATATTTTAAATAGTTAAACTTATTAAATTGTTGTAAATCATTAAGTATAGTACATTGAATATGACAAAATAAAGGAATGATATCCGGACAATTTTAAATGAAAGGAGTCGGCGACCCCCCGGAAAGCATGGCCTGAAGGGTATAGCGAAGAAAAAAACAACAGGTCTATGCTGGTAATTAAGTTATACTTAAAGGAGGAAAAATTGTGAATGCAAAGCTGGGAAATAAACGTTGGATTATTGTCGCGTTGATGTTGCTGAGTTATGCTGTTATGTATATCTGTCGCACCAGTATGTCTATTGCCGGGCCTGTAATGATGAAGGAATTTAACTGGACTGCCACTCAGTTTGGTTTGGTCTCGACCGCATTTTTCATAGGCTATGCCCTTACTATGCTACCTGCCGGTTATTTGGCCGACCGGTTTGGCAGCGGGAAAATCATGGTATTCGGTATTGTACTGTACTCTTTATTTACTTTCCTTACTCCTTTTGGCGCGACAATCGGCATGTTGGTCCTGCTGCGCGCCATAGTAGGTATCGGCCAAGGGGTAATTTTGCCCTGTAATGGCTCCTTGCTGGCGCAGTGGGTACCCAAAAAGGAATCGGCAACAGCCCAGGGAATAGTTATGATCGGTACACCGATGGGGATAACGCTTACTATGCCGCTGGCCATCTTCTTTATGCAACACTATGACTGGCAAACCGTATTTTATGCGTTCGCCTTTTTGGGTCCGATTTGGATTTTGTTATGGAACCAGTTAGGAAAGAATAAACCGGAATTGCACCCCTCCATAACCAGGGAAGAAGTAGAGTATATAAGAGCCGATCAGGGGGCTGCACAGATAACAGGTGCGGCTGCCAATGTGACGCCGGGAGAGGTTTTTAGAAATGTATCTGTATGGACTTCCGCCTTGGCCTATTTTACCAGTAATTATCTCTTTTTCCTGTTTTTTGCCTGGTTGCCAACCTATTTTGTAAATGGCCGTGGTTTTACCCTTGTCAAAAGTGGGTATATGACCATGATCCCCTATATGTTCGCCATGATCGCCTACCCGCTTGGCGGGATTTTGGCTGACTATACCGCAAAAAAATACGGTAATAATATGGGCCGGAAACTATTTCCCATTATCGGATTAATTGGGGCCGGCGTCTTCCTGGTGCTGGGGACTCGTGTGGCAAGTGCAGAGGGGGCTATCGCACTCATTACTATATCAATATTTTTCTTATCCATAACCCAGGCTCCCTTTTTCTCGATGCCGCCGATTTTTTCTTCCAAGAATGCGGGTAAGATTATTGGCTTGTATGGCTTCTGCGGTACTTGCGCCGGTTTGAGTGCACCGATATTAACCGGGGCTATTATTGACTATACCAAGAGTTATGATTATGCCCTGTACTTTGGTGCTGCAGTAGCTGTGGCCGGTGCGCTTATTTTACTTACCGTCTGCAGTGTTAAGGCAGTCGAAAGTAAATCTTCGGCTGATATTCCTCCGGCTGCCTCTAATTTTCAGTGAATTTCCGGTAGGCCAGAACCGGGCTTTCCCGTACTTTGCTGCGATACTCTCGCTCTATGTTCCCGCCACCGCTCATCTTCACTGCTTAGACTTCTGTTTAGAGCTGGAATGTCGCCTTGAGCCTGGTTAAACATTATGTCGTTTCTGTTTGGCAATAACAAGCTGCTGTGGTGACGGCACTGCCCGGTTGCTAGCCGGCTTAACTAAACAGGGTTTAGAAATGGGTGAGGAGGAGAATCTCATGGACGCAAAGATTGGGAATAAACGGTGGGGGATTATTTCTCTGATTGTCTTATGTTATGTAGTTCTGTATATGGATCGATCCTGTATGTCGATAGCAGGCCCGGTGATGATGAAGCACTTTAACTGGACGGCTACCGAGTATGGCCTGGTTTCCACCGCGTTTTTTATCGGCTATGGTTGTACCCAGATTCTTGGTGGCTGGTTAGCCGACCGGTTCGGCGGCGGCAAAGTTGTCATAATTGGAGCTTTATGGTGGTCTGTTTTTGTATTTCTGACTCCGTTTGGCTCAACCCTGGGGTTAATGATCTTAATCCGTATTGCCATGGGGTGGGGTGAAGGGGTCACGTTGCCGGCCAATTCTTCCATCGTGGCGCAATGGATGCCCAAGAAGGAATCCGGTCTGGCCCAGGGTTTGTGCCTTATGGGCGTTCCGATCGGGCTGGTCATTACCATGCCGCTTTCCATCTGGATTATGGAGAAATGGAGCTGGCAGATGATCTTTTATTCCTTTGCGTTTATTGCGCCGTTTTGGGTTTTGCTGTGGCTGAAATTTGGGGCGGACCGGCCGGAACAGCACCCGACAATCAGCCGGGAAGAGCTAGCTTATATTAGAGCCGATCAGGGGTCACAGGATGCGGCGGCTCTGCCGGCAAATCTGACTGCACGGGATATATTTTCAACAAGCTCGGTATGGAGCTGCGCTATTGCCTATTTTTGCGCCAACTACCTGCTCTACTTGTTTATGACCTGGCTGCCCAATTACTTTGCCTTGGGCCGGCAGCTTGATATGACCACAACAGGCCTATACTCCATGTTCCCTTATGTTGTTGCCACCTTCACGTATCCGTTGGGCGGCTATTTAGCCGATCGTGCCGCGAAAAAATTTGGCGACAATATCGGCCGGAAGCTATATCCTATTGCCGGTATGATTGCAGCCGGGTGCTTGCTGATTATTGGCTCCCAGGCGCCCAGTGCCGGTGCCGCTATGGCCCTCATATCAGCTTCTAATGGCCTGTTATGCCTGACAATGGGCGGGTTTTACTCTATGCCAATGGTTTTTTCCCATAAAAATGCCGGTAAAATAACCGGGCTGTTTGCTACTTTTGCCACAGTTGGTGGCATAAGTGCCCCCACTATTACCGGGTTTATTATTGACTATTTCGGCAGCTATGAATATGCTTTGTTTTTAGGTGCTGCCGTTGCTGTGGCGGGAGCGATTATTTTGTTAACTACCTGTAAGGTGGAAGCAATTAAGCCGAAACTCTTAGCCGGTTAAGCTATTAGCAATGGCGCCTGCACTGTCTGAAAGGTACTGAGCAGGCGCCATTGCTAATTCAATTTTTCAAATCCGCATGAAGACTGCAACAAACAAATAAGACCGCCTCCGGGCGGTTTTTTTTTGCTTGTTGTTGCCAAACAAGCAAATATGCACAATTCAGTAATTTTAAATAAAAAATATTTATGAAGAATAACACGGATAATCTGCGACTTATTAAAATAACTAACAATCCGGCAGTGGTTTAGCGGTAATTAACACTGAATTTTACTTTACAATTATTAAATTGTTGGAAATATTTAACTAGCGTATAGTGAAACTGAAAAGTAAAGAAGGTCTTGTGGGGAGGTGGGGAATTTCTCTCAAGGCTGTGTTGGGTAGTTGCGTATATGTTAAAGATTAAAAAGGGGCTGAAAACATGAATAATCCAGCTAAAGGAAATTGGGTGAATACCGCTCCTCTGCAAGGCCAGGTTGCCATTGTAACCGGCGGCGGGACCGGGATTGGACGCGGCATTGCGGAAACCTTCGCTGCTGCCGGAGCCAGGGTGGTGGTTGCCGGACGCAGGGAAGAGAAACTGGCAGAGGTCTGTGAGGCAATTAAGGCCGCTGGCGGGGAAGCCCTCGGTGTCCGTACCGACGTTACGGTCCAGGCAGATATTGATAATCTGATGGCAGAGACCTGCAAGGCATTTGGCACCGTTACTATTCTTGTGAATAATTCAGGTATGGCACTCCCCAGGTGCAACACACTGGAAGTGACCAGGGAAGACTGGGAAAAACTCTTTGCCCTTAATATGACCTCGGCCTTTTTCGTCTCTCAGGCCGCGGCCAAGGTTATGGCCAGGAATGGTGGCGGCCGCATTGTAAATATGACCTCGCAAAGAGGTATCAATGCGCTGCCGGGCATTGTCGCCTATTGCACAGCCAAAGGGGCCTTGATGGCTATGACCAGAGCGCTGGCCATAGACCTGGCGCCCAACAATATCAACGTCAACGCTGTAGCCCCCGGCTATGTTCAGACAGATATGGTTGCCGGTTTATTGGCTGATCCTGCCAGGCTCAAGTTTGTTATCGACCGTACTCCTTTAGGAAAAATGGGAACAGTGGATGAAATGGCAGCCGCTGTTTTGTATCTGGTCATTCCGCAATCTTCATACACCACCGGCCAGACCCTGATCCTGGATGGCGGCTGGTCCTGTTATTAAAAACACCGGCAGGTGGCTGCAGGGCGGAATGCCGGTAAGAATTAAACAAGTAATCAAAATAAAGAGGAGATGATTTATTATGCAAGGCATGATGGATGCTGTTATTAAGACTAAGGCTGCTCCCCATAACATGGAGTTTGCTTCTGTTCCCATTCCCGAAATTACCCCTGATCAGGTTCTGGTTCAGATTAAGGCCAGTGGGATATGCGGTACAGACCACTCCTTATATCACTGGAATGAAGCCATTGCCAATTCCTATAAACTGCAATTTCCTTCCATCTTTGGTCATGAATTTTCCGGCGTCATTGCCGAGGTAGGCAGCCAGGTAACAGGCATGGCTGTGGGCGAACGGGTCACTGTCAACCCCATACTCTATTGCGGCCAATGCAGCTATTGCGCCGAAGGAATTATCAATATCTGTGATAACCGTCCCTTTTTAGGCACCGATTATGATGGCGGCTTTGCCCAGTATGTTGCGGTGCGGGCCCAGAACATAATCAAACTGCCTGATTCGGTAAGCTTCAAAGCCGGCGCTTTAATGGAGCCGCTTTGTGTTGCCATCCATGCTGTGGAAAGAGTCAAGCCGGCCTTTGGCGAGACCGCTGTTGTTATTGGTCCGGGGGCCATTGGCTTACTAATGCTGTTAGTTTTGAAAAATATGGGCGTTGGTAAGGTAATCGTGACCGGTGCGGGTGCAGACAAGGAAAGACTGGCAACCGCGGCAGCCTTAGGTGCCGATTACACGATCAATGTGGATGAGCAGGATCCTGTGGCGAGAGTAAAAGAGCTTACCGGCGGCAGGGGCGCCGATGTGATTTTGGACGCTGCCGGTCATCATTCCGTAGTGCCGCAGGCAGTTCAGATGGTAGCCAAGCACGGCAAGATCGGGGTATCCGGCCTGCCGGCCAAGCCCAGTGAGCTGCTGATGACGCAAATCGCCATGCGGGAAATCAGCATTGTCGGCAACCGGGCTTATGAACGCAAGACCTGGTTCCAGGCCGCCAAAATGATTGACGGCGGTTTAAATGTCGAGCCAATCGGCACCCATACACTCCCGCTTAAGGAGTGGGAAAAAGGTATGGAGCTGCTTGACCAGAGACAGGGTCTGCGGATAATCCTGGAGCCCTGATTGGTTGCCGTAAGGACACAATAGTAAGCTTGGTCCCAGAGTGTTTGGGACCAAGCTTACTATTTCAGCAGCAGGTCAACTGCATGTAAAAAGTGGGAGGGGTTACATAATGAGTACAAAGTCATTTGCCGGCATAAAGGTTCTCGACTTAACACGGTATTTGCCGGGAGGGTACGCAACCCAGGTATTTGCCGATCTGGGGGCGGAAGTAATCAAAGTGGAGGAGATCGCAAAAGGCGACTTTTGCCGGGGGGATGAGCCCAAAATAAATGATGTCAGTTACTATTTTGCCGCTTTATGCCGCAACAAAAAAAGCCTGGCCATCAACCTCAAAAGTGACGATGGCCGGAAAATCTTTAAACAGCTGGCGTCAGAGGCTGATATAATCATTGAAAATTTCCGGCCCGGCGTCACCGGGCGGTTGGGTATTGACTATGAGGGAATCAGGCAGATAAACCCTAGAATTATTTACTGCTCTTTATCCGGTTTCGGACAGAACAATTCGTTAAGCGTCAAGGCAATTCATGATTTAAACCTGCAGGCACTGAGCGGTTATTTATCACTAAACGGCGGTAAGCCTTCGCCCATCCATTTAGTTGACGCCGCCACCGCCATGGTTGGGGCGCTGGGGATTTTCACCGCCCTGTTTCACCGGGAAGTAACAGGGGAAGGTCAGTATGTGGATGTATCCATGTTTGAATCCTTTGTCTGGTGGCTCAGCCTGCTCTACAGCAGATTCCACTTTCAGGACAATCAGATTTCTCCGGAAACCATCGAATATCCGGCGCTTTGCTACAACACCTATGAAACCAAAGACCACAAGCTGATGGCTTTTGGCATGGTGGAAGATAAATTCTGGAAAGAATTTTGCCAAAATACCGGCATGGAAGAGTTAATTCCTAAGCAATTTTTACGGCGCCAGGAGGATCCGGCGGCGTGGGAAAAGATGTGCGCCTTAGTCGCCGGCAAGACGCAGGCAGAGTGGCTGGAGTGGCTTAACGGCCGGGACATTTGCATAACTCCGGTCAAGACCATGGGGGAGGCTGTACAGGACATTCTGGCGGCAAATACCGGTATCATGAATTATCTGGAGTTCCCGGTGGTTGGCAGGATACTGCAAACAGGACTGCCGTTAAACCTGTCGGCCATTCCGGTATCGCTGGCGGCGGCCACTCCGCCGCCGGCTTTAGGAGAGCACACGAAAGAACTGCTAATACGGCTGGGCCTGGGCGAAGACGAGATTCAAGCTCTGGCCAAACAGGGCGTGGTCGGCGGTCTGTAAATGGAAAAAGCGCCGACTGTCCATGATCTGCGTTCCGCACTTGCATTACTCAAAGCAGTTCCCGGCCAGCTTATTGAAACCGATGAACCGGTAAATCCTTTTGCCGAGATTTCCGGGGTGTATCGCCATGTCGGCGCCGGTGGAACGGTGGCCCGGCCGACCAGAAAAGGACCGGCAATGATTTTCAATAAGGTGAAAGGTCATGAAAACGCCAGAGTGGCTATTGGGCTTTTAGCCAGCCGGGAGCGGGTGGCACTGCTGCTCAACAGCGCGCCGGAGTGTCTTGGCTTTCTGTTAAAAGCAGCCGTGCTGCAGCCGATTGCGCCGGTGACTGTTTCACCGGCCAGGGCCGTGTGCCAGGAAGTGGTTCATTATGCCGGCGACCCGGATTTTGATATCCGTGCCTTGCTGCCGGCGCCGACCAATACAGTGGAAGATGCCGGCCCGTACATTACTCTGGGGATGTGTTATGCCAGTGATCCCGAAACAGGCGAGTCGGATGTCACCATTCACCGCCTCTGCCTGCAAAGTAAGGATGAAATCTCCATGTACTTCGTGCCGGGCCGGCATCTTGACGTGTTCCGGTGCAAAGCAGAAGCGGCGGGAAAACCCCTGCCGATCTCGGTCAGCATTGGGGTGGACCCGGCCATTGCAATTGCCGCCTGCTTTGAACCGCCGACCACGCCGTTGGGCTTTAATGAATTAAGCATTGCCGGCAGTATCAGAAACAAAGCGGTTGAACTGGTTGACTGCCTGAGTATAAAAGAAAAGGCAATTGCCCATGCGGAGTATGTCATTGAGGGGGAATTGCTGCCGGACGTACGGGTGGCCGAGGATCAACATACCAACACCGGTAAAGCCATGCCGGAATTTCCCGGCTACACCGGTCCTGCCAACCGGTCCTTGCCTGTTATTAAAGTCAAAGCCATTACTCATCGCCGCCACCCGATCATGCAAAGCTGTATCGGACCCAGCGAAGAGCATGTCAGCATGGCCGGTATTCCGACTGAAGCCAGCATTCTGCAAATGACCGAGCGCGCCATGCCGGGCCGGGTGCTGAATGTATACGCGCATGCTGCCGGCGGCGGCAAATATATGGCGGTGCTCCAGTTCAAAAAGACAGTACCGGCCGACGAAGGCCGGCAACGCCAGGCCGCCTTGATTGCCTTTGCCGCTTTTTCGGAATTGAAGCATATTATCCTTGTCGATGAGGATGTTGATATTTTTGACAGCAACGATGTACTGTGGGCCTTAAACACACGCTATCAGGGAGATGTCGATACCATCTTCATTCCCGGGGTGCGCTGCCATCCGCTTGATCCTTCCCAGTCGCCGGAATTCAGCCCCAGTATTCAGGACAAGGGGATTTCCTGCAAAACAATCTTTGACTGCACGGTGCCTTTTAAGCTCAAGCGCAAGTTTGAACGCGCAAAATTTTTGGATATAGACCCGTCCCGGTTTGCGCCCGGGTTATTTACCAATAGTCTGTAATTTATTAGTACGGCTACAGAGCTGTTTACCATTTACTTTTACTTCAAAATTGCCGGATAATTTAAAACTGTTAAATTGTTGTAAATAATGAAGTATAGTACATTGAACATGACAAGTCAAACCGCAGTCCGTTTTTGCAGTACAACTATATGCTTTGGGGGGATTTATTATGGGACACATATTGACAGTTGAACAAAAAGAACTGGTCGAAATGGTACGAAACTTTGCGATTAAAGAAGTAAAGCCGCATGTTAAAGAGCTTGATGAAAAAGGCGAATTTCCGCTGGAACTGCTCAAGCCGGCGTTTGACATGGGCCTGCATTGCCTGGAAATACCTGAGGAATACGGCGGTTCAGGTTTGGACTATCAGACGACAGCCGTCATCTTTGAAGAGTTGGCGAAAGTGGACGCCGGCTATGCCATTTCGCTTGTCACTACCTTTGTTGCCTTACGGTCGGTTATTATGGCAGGCAATGAAGCCCAGAAGAAGCTGTTTGCCGACATTATCATTCCGGGCGCCTTTGGCGCCTTCTGCCTGACAGAGCCCAATTCCGGCTCAGATGCCGGGGCAATGCGGGCCACCGCCGTTAAAGACGGCGATGAATATGTAATTAATGCCAATAAATGCTTTGTTACCAATGGCGGCGTAGCCGACGTATTTGTGGTATTCGCCTCTACCGACAAGAGCAAGGGCATCAAAGGCATATCGGCCTTTATCGTAGAGCGAAGCCGTCCGGGTATTACCATTGGCAAACATGAAGACAAGTTGGGGCTGAGATTGTCAAACACCACTGATGTAACTTTTACCGATGTAAGAGTTCCGGCAGATCATTTACTGGGAAAAGAGGGAACAGGCTTTACCACAGCCATGAATACGCTGAATGTTTCCCGGGCATTTGTCGGCGCTTTGGCTGTTGGTATCTGTCAGGCCGCCATTGATGAAGCCGTGAAATACGCCAAAGAAAGAGTACAATTCAAAAAGCCTATCGGGCAGTTCCAGGCTGTACAAATGATTCTGGCCGATATGGAAATTCAGACCGAGGCCGCCCGGCAACTGGTTCACCATGCCATGATTCTCATGGATGATAACAAACCTGTCGTTAAAGAAGGCTCAATTACCAAAACCTTCTGCGGCGATACTGTGGTGAGGGTCACTACCGATGCTGTTCAGATTTTTGGTGGCTATGGCGTCAGCAAAGAATATCCGGTGGAAAAACTGATGCGGGATTCCAAAGTATTCCAAATTTTCGAAGGCACCAATCAAATCCAGAGAGTGGTCATTGCCAGAGAAATGCTCAAGTAACCGTACTTGCATATGGACTTAAAGGAGGAAGTACTTATGGATATTTTAGTGTGTGTTAAGCAAGTTCCGGATACGGCGGAAATCAAGATTGATCCGGTAACCAATACGCTGATTAGAAGCGGTGTGCCTAGCATTGTCAATCCGTTTGACGCCAATGCCCTGGAAGCCGCCGTGCAGCTTAAAGAGGCCCACGGCGGCACTGTCACTGTTCTCAGCATGGGACCGGAACAGGCTAAGGCTGCTTTGAAAGAATGTCTGTCACTTGGCGCAGATAAGGCCGTGCTCATTAGCGACAGGTTGTTTGGCGGTTCAGATACCCTGGCAACAAGCTATATACTGGCAACTGCTATCAAAAAACTTGGCAATTTTGATCTGATTCTGTGTGGCAAGCAGGCCATTGACGGCGATACCGGCCAGGTTGGGCCGGAGATCGCAGAACATCTGGGGATTGCGCAAGTAACCTTTGCCGCCAAGCTGGAAGTTAACGCAGGCAGCATTACCGTCAACAGAGAGCATGATGAAGGCTATGAAATCGTGGAAGCCGGACTGCCGGCGGTAGTTACGGTGGTAAAATCAATTAACAAGCCCAGATACCCGACCATCAAGAGTAAAATGGCTGCCAATAAAGCAGTCATACCGGTATTCACCGCTGCCGATTTGCCGGAAATCAATAAAGAGCGTATCGGGCTTAAAGGCTCACCCACCAAGGTAAAGAAAACCTTCACGCCGCCGCGTAAAGAATCCGGCATCAGGATTGAGGCCGAAACAGGCTGCGAATGCGCACTGACGCTGCTCGGCAAGTTAACGGAAGCCAAGCTGGTTTAAAGGAGTGTTATTGAAGATGAATATTGCTGATTATAAACATGTATGGGTATTTATCGAGCAGGCTTACGGTGAAGCCAAAAATGTGGGTTTGGAGCTGTTAAACCAAGGAAGAATTCTGGCCGGAGCTCATAATGAGAAGCTCATTGGCGTGGTTATTGGCCAGGATGTGGCGGCTGCCGTCAAATCAGCTATTGCCTACGGTGCTGATGAGGTTATTCTGGTGGAAGGTGAAGAATATAAAGACTACAATACCGACGGCTACACCAATGTAATGGTGAAGTTAATCGAAAAATATAAGCCTTCGGTATTATTAATCGGGGCTTCCAATAACGGCAGGGATTTAGGCCCGCGGCTGGCAGGCAGGCTGGCAACCGGCCTGACAGCCGACTGCACCGGCCTGGGAATTAATGAGGAAACCGGCGATGTCGCCTGGACCAGGCCGGCATTCGGCGGCAACCTGATGGCTACCATCCTGTGTTCTCATACCAGACCGCAAATCGGCACAGTACGGCCCGGAGTGTTTAAAAAGGCCTGCCCCGATCTTGCCAGGAATGCACCTGTCATCAGGGAAGAGATTAGAACACCTGCTGCTGAAATCCGCACCAAAGTCATTGGTTTTATCAAAACAATGGGTGAGGCGGCCGTTAATCTGGAAGAGGCTGAGATCATAGTTTCCGGCGGCAGAGGTATGGCTAATCCGGAGAACTTTGCCCTGCTCAAAGATCTGGCCGATCTTCTGGGCGGGGCCGTGGGGGCCTCCAGGGCGGCTGTGGATGCCGGCTGGATGCCGCCTTTGCAGCAGGTAGGCCAGACCGGCAAGACGGTTGGTCCCCGGATTTATATTGCCTGCGGCATTTCGGGTGCGATTCAGCATCTGGCCGGGATGTCGTCTTCCGATATCATTGTGGCCATCAATAAAGATCCGGATGCGCCCATATTTGATATTGCCGATTATGGCGTTGTCGGTGATTTGTTTGAAGTTATTCCCGTACTGATCGAAGAAATCAGGAAACTTAAAGCAAGCTGACAGCTTCTTTTTATTCTGCTTAATTAACTTGAAACCAGAGAGGGAGTTGAGCCAGATGTCGGCAGGGATTACGTTTAATGAGTCCCGGAAACAGGAATACCGCCAAAAGGGCTACTGGGGGGATGCCACGCTGGCCGATTACTGGAAAATGTCGGTATTAAGCTCCCCGGACAAGACAGCGGTAATTGACCGCCAGGGAACTCGCTATACCTATGCCGAACTTGATGACGCCGCCGGCAGAGTGGCCTCCTTTTTACAGGTGACAGGAGTGGCGCCAGGCGAGTTTGTCTCCTTTCAAATGCCTGGTTGGGCTGAATTTACAGTAATTTATGTAGCCTGTCTGAAAGTGGGGGCGGTGGTAAATCCCATCCTGCCATGCTATCGTGCTGATGAATTATTACATATCCTGACTACATGTGAAACCCAAGTATTCTTTTGCCCATCCGAATTTCGCCGTTTTGACTACCTGCCCATGGTACAGCTGCTGATTTCCCAGGTCCCCAGTCTCAAGGAAGTTGTAGTTGTGGAAAAAGAAAAAGCAGTACAGGCAGGCTGCACCTTAAGCCGGATCATCAGAGAATATCCGCCGCTGGCTGAACACAGGGCCTGCCAGGCAGATGATTTGGCTGCTGTCCTGTTTACTTCAGGCACAGACGGTTTCCCCAAGGGGGTTATGTTTACCCACAATACAATTATTGCAAGTGAAAAGGCTTTTGCCGCTGCCCTGAATTTCACCTATCTTGATGTTATGTTAATGACCGCACCCCTGGCCCATGCCACCGGTTTTCACCACGGTGTGACGGCTCCCTTTTTGTTCGGTGCTACAAGCGTGCTTCAGGATATATTTACCGCAGATACCAGCCTGACATTAATTGCGCAGGAGAGGTGCACCTGCAGTATGGGGGCTACCCCGTTTGTTCATGATATCCTTCGTTCTTTGCAAAACGGGAGACATAATATATCTTCCCTGCGTTTCTTTTTGTGCGGCGGCGCGCCCATACCCCGGCACCTGGTTGAAGAGTCATGGGCAGCAGGGCTTAAGGTGATAGGGGTTTACGGCTCCACCGAGAGTATACCCCATACGGTCGTACGCCTTCATGATCCGCCGGACAAAGTGCTCCATACCGATGGCGCGGCTGTACCGGGTGTCGAGGTGAAGGTAGTGGATGCAGCCCGGCAGCCGGTGCCGTCAGGCGGCGAGGGTGAGGAAGCTTCCCGCGGGCCGGGTGTCTTTGTGGGTTACCTGAAGGAACCTGAGTTGACAGCACAGGTCCTGGATGAGGCTGGCTGGTACTACAGTGGCGATCTCTGCCGGATGGATGAGGACGGCTATATCAGAATTACCGGCAGAAAAAAGGACGTGATCATTCGCGGCGGGGAGAATATCAGCAGTGTCGAAGTCGAAAACATTTTACTCCAAATGCCGACTGTGCAGGAGGCAGGTGTTGTGGCTATGCCGGACCCCAGACTGGGGGAAAGAATCTGCGCGTATGTGGTTCTTGCGGCGGCTGCGGGCGGACTTTCGCTGGCCGATATCCAAGCATTTTTTGCGAAAAAAAAAGTGGCCAAATGTAAATGTCCTGAACGTCTGGAGATTGTAGGCAGCCTCCCCAGGACGGCGTCAGGCAAGATCCAAAAATTTGTGTTGCGTCAGGATATTAAAAATAAACTAAGCCAGCAAAGGTTGGGGAGCTGACCTGGATTACCATCAATGAGCTGGTAAAGGAGAGAGTTGCACAGATGAACGGTTTAGAGGGAATACGGGTAGTTGAGCTGACCTCCTATGTGGCGGCGCCGGCCTGTCCGAGAATTCTTGGTGAAATGGGTGCGGAAATCATTAAGGTTGAACCATTTACCGGCGATGAACAACGTACCCAGGGGCCCGGTTTTGGTATGAAACGGAATGATATTGAAGATCCTGCCTTTGATATGAGCAGTCTCAACAAGAACTGGGTCAGTGTGAATCTGAAAAATCCCGAGGGTCTTGCCTTTGTCTATAAGCTGGTAGAGAGCGCCGATATTGTTGTCACCAGCTTCAGGGATAAAGCGCTGGTAAAATTGGGTCTGGACTATGAAACCCTCAGCGCCAGATTTCCCCATATCGTTTACGGTCATATGCGCGGTTATGGGGAAAGAGGACCGGAAAAGGATTCCAAGGGTTTTGACGCTACGGCTTATTCGGCCCGCGGCGGTCTTATCACCAGTTTTCCGCAAAAGGGTGAAAGCCCGGTTAACGTGCCGGCAGCCTTCGGCGACTTTAACGCGTCCATTGCTTTGACAGCCGGCGTCTTAGCTGCCTTGGTTAATAAACAAAGGACCGGCAAAGGTGACAAAGTGGTGGTCAACCTCTACCACATGGCCGTTTGGGCCATGCAGATCGCCATGGTTTCACGCCAGGCCGGGGCTGAATATCCAAGATCGAGAAAAGAAGTTCCCTGCCCCACCAATAATTGTTATAAGTCCGGGGACGGTATCTGGTTTTTGATCTGTAACGGCAACTATAACAAGTATTTTGATGAGATGTTTACCGCCTTCGGTTTGGAACACCTTGTCGGCAACACCGATTATAATACCCTTGAGGTAATCGGCGAGCATAAGCGAACAGGCGAAGTAATTGCCATGCTGGAAGCAGCCTTTGCTAAAAAAACTTTTGCCGAATGGGAAACCATCTTTAAACAGCATGAGATTCCCTACCAGAAATGCCATACTGTGGATGATGTTCTTGCCGATGAGGAAGCCTATGCCAATGACATCCTGAGACCTTTGCATTACCAGGCGTTTGGCCGGCGGGTCATTCCCACCAGTCCAATCCGGCTGAAGAGTGTCGGTGATCCTGAACTGAGAACCTCCAAACCTATCGGCTACCACACCCGTGAATATCTGCTGAAATATGGCTACACGGCGGCAGATATCGCCAGACTGGAAGCGGCCGGTGCTGTTAAATGCTTTCAGGGTGAACTGTAAATTTTCAATTGATATACAATATAGCGGCCGGCGGAAAAATCCGCCGGCCTTCTTGCAGCTTATCCCTATGCCTTCGCATTATTTACTTGCAGGAGACTTCTCCAAAGTAAACAGTTCATCAATTTTTTCGCCCATAAAGCTGTGGGCGTCTGTTAGTGCCTGATTGTAGATATGCGGCCCAATGTTTTTTACGATGAAGTCAAGCAGCAGTGTGGCAGCTAATTCTGTAATTTCCTCCTCTCGCTCATTAAAGTAGTAACTTTTTATAGCTTCAATAGATTCTTTCTGCTGCTCTTTGGTGAGTTGCAGGGGTTTCATAATTTACCTCCGTATTATAATTTAATATTGGCCGTCCGGCATACCGGTAACAGGCAGATATACTTTTCGGACCGTTTTCTATCCGCAGTAACTAAAATCAATAAATAAATTGACAGAATAGTAAGTGCTCGTATAAAATCTATATATAGATGTATATACTGTGGTTTTACCCAGTATTCCGAAGGAAGGTTTATTATTATGAGAAGTCGTGAAAATCTAATCCCTGTATATTATCGTTTGGCCGAAGATTTAAAAAAACAGATTGAATCCGGTGAATTAAAGGACGGAGACCTTTTGCCAACAGAGGCGCAACTGGGGGAAAAATACGCCATTAGCCGGATGACAGTGCGGCAGGGGCTTGCTTTGCTGGCTGAAGCGGGACTCATTGATACCGTCAAGGGCAAAGGCAGTTTTGTGACCCGGCCCCGCCTAAATCAGCTGGTTATTGATCTTAAACATAGTGCAGCCAACAATGGGCAGCTGCGCCCCAAACTCCTGGCCGTTAATTTAATCCGCAATAATCCGGAATTAGCCAATGACTTGGGGTTTACCGGAGAATCCAATGTGATAACAGTAAAACAGCTTTTATTTAATGAGAGCATGCCGGTGGCTATTGAGGAAAAATTTTTGCGGTACCAAAAAGGCAAGCCCTTATTGGAAACTCAGCTGGAGTACGCTGATTTTCCGGAACTGATTGCCAAACATCAGGAAAGTGTGCCGGTTCGCAATGATATGGTGATATCGGTGGCAGCGTTGTCAGCCGAACAGGCGAAACTGCTGGAGGCGGACGAAGCATTGCCGGCGCTGGTAATCAAGCAGGTTATTTACTCGAAAGACGACATCCCGCTGGGGGTCTCTGTCACGCTTTGCCATAAAGACCGGTTTGAATTAAAGGCGACTTCCTATCCACTTTCAGGGAGGTTATAAATTATGCTGAAAATCCAGAAGATGCTAGTTGGTGCCATGGCCAGACTGGATGAAGCCATGGTAATGAACCTGGTGACGCAAGGCCTTAAGATGGGAATCAATCCTTATGTGCTGCTGGAAGAAATCCGGCAGGGCACTGACAGGGTGGGTGAGCTGTACAGCAAGGGCGAGTACTTTTTGTCAGATCTCATTATGGCTTCCGAAATATTTAAGGATGTGCTGGCACTGGTAAATCAGGATAGGGTTGTTACCGCCCGCAAGATTTATCCTACTGTTATTTTTGGTACGGTGGAAGATGATATTCACGATATTGGCAAAAATATTACAACAGGTATTATGCAGTATAATGGTTTTGGCATCTGTGATTTGGGCGTAGATGTGCCTGCCAGGAAATTTGTTGAGGCCGTCACCTTGCATAACAGCCGGGTTGTATGTTTAACCGGGCTTATTACTGACGCTTATGACTCTATGCGTGATACGGTAGTATGTCTGGAAGAGGCGGGGCTTCGTCCAATGACTACTGTTATTATCGGCGGCCTGGTAAATGAAAGTGTGAGAAAATATACAGGTGCTGACTATTGGGCGACTGATTGTGCCAAGGTCGCGGAACTTTGCCGTAATATCCTGGTTGCCGATAAGCAGATTGTGTAATTGTATATAAAGGAAGTGGCAGAGGATGGGGACGGCGATACTGGCATGCCAGACACTCAGAGATGAGCTTAAACTGACCATTAAAGAAACCGGCGTAAGTTTTCCTACCATTTATGTTGAATCAGGGCTGCATAATACCCCTGAATTATTACACAAAAGAATTCAGGAAGAAATCAATAGAATTGATAATATTGATGTAATATTACTATTATTTGGATACTGTGGCAATAGTTTGCTGGGGATTAAATCAGATAAAGCCAACCTCGTAATTCCTAAGGTTGATGATTGTATTCCGCTGCTCTTAGGTTCCTGCGAAGCCAGAAAAAATATATCCAAGGAAATGGGAACCTATTTTTTGACAAAAGGCTGGCTTGATTATGAGAATAATTTATTGCGCGAATATGACCGTTGTATTGAGCGGTACGGGCAGGTTAGAACCTCAAAGATAATGAAAATAATGCTTGGCCATTATAAGCGGTTTATGTTGATAGATACCGGTGCTTATCCGGTAGAGGAAGTACTGCCCCGAACACAAGCTTTTGCCGAACGGCTTACCATGCAGCATGAGGTGGCGCAAGGCTCCCTGCGTTTATTCCGTAAGCTGTTGACAGGTCCCTGGGATGAGGAGTTTTTGGTACTGGAACCGGGAAATGCCGTTACTATGAGCGATATATGCGGCAGTAGTGATGGTCAGTCTCAAGTTAATCTCCCGAAATCTCTATAATTACCAATGACAAATACAAACAGAGCAGAAAAATATACTTTTGTGGTTACCTGGGAGGTAGCCTTTTTATTTTGCCATCGCTTATCCTTGCGGGTGAAGTGTGACGCAACAGTGTTATCCCAAAGAGGGCAGGCAATCAATTAAAGTTATTGTTTAAAATTAAAAGAAAAGTCAAAAAAATATTGACAAGTCAAGTATCACAGATTATTATATAGATGTATATACAAGATAACCGGACATAGTTACAACTACTTGTTTTATGGTATTCATTCTATAGTGGATAAGCGTACTTAAGTCTGCTTTATAGCTGGTACCCATAATGGCACTGCAATTGCATTGGGGTAAAGGATATTCGGGAACATCTAAGTCAAAGGAGTGCAGGGTATGAAACTTGAGGATGTTATAGAAGCTGCCGATATTTTTCGTGAACTTAATGTGTTTGATTGCTCTGTTATGGTATGTGATACTGAGGGACGAATTCTTCATTATTCACCGGCAGAAACATTTTACGCTGAGGTCAAAATTGGTGAAATTGCCAAAGGCGGGGCTATGCTGGAATGTATCAAGACCCGTAAGAAAGTAGTGGCTTCGCTGCCTAAGGCGATATACGGAATTCCGTGCAAAGCCATTGTCAGGCCCATATTTGATGAAAATCAGCAGTTTATTGGCATAGTCGGCGCGGCTATAAGCATGCACACCCATGAAATCCTGCAAAATGCCGCGCAAACGATTGCGGCAACTTCTCAGCAATTGAGCGCAACAGTTGAAAATCTTACAACAACAGCCGGCCAGCTTTCCGGGGATCTTGCCCAGGTTCGCCTGGACGGAGAGAAAGTTCTGGCAGACATTCATAAAACAACCGATATTTTACGGTTTGTCAGCGACATTGCCGCCAACTCCAACCTGTTGGGGCTTAATGCTGCGATTGAAGCAGCAAGAGCGGGCGAACATGGCCGCGGCTTTGCCGTTGTCGCGGAGGAAATCAGAAAAATGGCTGTTAATAGTGGAAATTCGGTCAAAGATATAGCTGCCATACTTAGCACCATACAGCAGGATACTACCAATGTAGTGGAGGTTTTAGTGAAAACCGCGGTATTGGGCAGCACACAAGCCGTTTCTACAGGTGAAATCTCGGCATCCATGCAGCAGCTGGCCGCGACTGCGGCTGATATACAGAAGGTTGCAGACTCTGTGTAAGATAATTAAACATTTGGGGAGTGGGATGAAATGAAAGATGTAATGACTGCAGAAGAGAGACTGGTGGCCTCAATTAATCTTCAACCGGTGGACAGGGTAGTCTGTGCACCTATTATTGAGCAGTATGCGGGACAACATGTGGGGTTAACCAACAAAGAATTCCTCTGGAACTGGGACAAAGCCCAGGCGGCTATCCACAAGGTATGGGAGGATTACCCGGTATGGGATAGCAATGCCTACATGCTGCACGGAAGAATTGGGCCGGTAGCTACGAAATGCGGCCCGGGCCAATTCAGAATGCCTGGCAAAGAACTGGAGGAAAACGCCCAATACCAAATCCATGAATATGAGGCAATGACCCGTGAGGATTACCCCCTGCTGAAAGAAAAAGGCTGGGCCGAGTATCGTATGACTTTTCTTGAAAGAATTCATAACGTAAGTCGTGAGGAAGTGCTTGCCGGTCAGCAGGAAATGGCAAAACTGCGGCAAGATGAGATCGATCGCAGCCTGGCACGCGGTCAGAGCTTAACCTGGGGAGCCATCATGGGTACGGTGCCGTTTGATGCATTATCTATTGTACGCTCCATGGAACGTTTTTATAAAGATATGTATCAAATCGGGGATCAGGTGGAAGAACTGCTATGGATTATTAATGATGCTGTGATTGCCGGCAGTGAGGCGGCAGCCAAGGCAACCGGGATAAACCGCATATTTGTCGGCGGGGTAAGAGGCGCCGGCCAGTTCATTAATAAGAAAAACTTTGAACGTTTTGTCTGGCCGCAATTGAAGGTTATGGTTGAACGGCTGGTGGAAAAGGATATTGTTCCTGTTCTTCATTTTGACGCTGACTGGACCAAGAATTTAGAATACTTCCTTGACCTGCCTAAAGCTAAATTTATCCTGGAATTGGACAGTGCGACAGATATCTTTAAAGCCCACGAGATACTTAAGGGGCATTGCGCCATCAAGGGGGACGTAAGCCCGGCATTATTTACCGTTGCTGCTCCCAGTGAGCTGGACGAATACGCGAAAAAATTAATTAACACCTTCCGCAATGGTGAAGGGTTGATTTATTCATCAGGCTGCAATCTGCCGATGAATGCCAAACGGGCCAATGTGGATGCCTTCTTTGCCGCAGTGGAGAAATACGGCCGCTATAATTAACCTGTATTTTGCAAAACAGTTTCACCATGCGTGGAACTGTTTTGCCCTGTTTCGGGGTTATTTTTCTTTACAGGAATATTGTCGTAATATGCCGAATATTCCGAAGTACTGAAAGGAGGTGGTTCTGTGCCGCGCGTTGCAAAAAAGACGAGGCGTAATTATCAACTGGCAAAACAGAATTTGGATCAAATATTTGCTAATCTGCCTGATCCGATATTTGTTACTGATCGGTATGGTAATGTGTTGTTGTCCAATTCAACGACTGCCTTGACGCTGGATATGTCACTGGATCAACTGTTAAAGTCCAATGTGCGCGATCTGGTTGATAAGGAGTACTATAATAAATCGTACGCAGTAGAGGCTGCTGCCCAAAAATGCGTGGTAAAGGGCGAACTGACAACTAAACTCGGCATTAAACAGCTGTCCACCAGTACGCCGATTATGGATGAGGAAGGAAACGTTATTCTGGTATTGACTACAGGCAGGCCGGCAGAGTCTACGGAGAAAAACACGGGGGTGGAGGAACGGGAGTGCAGCAATCGGCGTAAACGGGAAATGGAATACCTGCGAAGCTATGTGCTGGATAAAGAAACAATTGTAGCTGAGAGCAAAGTTATGAAGCAGCTCTTGCTGAAGGTGCATGCCGTTGCCCAGACAGACAGCACGGTGGTGTTAAACGGCGAGTCGGGAACAGGTAAGGAAATTTTGGCAAAATATCTGCACCGTCACAGTAAACGTTCCGGCGAAGCCTTCATTGCCGTAAACTGCGCCACACTGCCTGATCATCTGGTGGAATCGGAATTATTTGGCTATGAAAAAGGAGCTTTTACCGGTGCAAGCACAGAAGGGAAAATCGGCTTATTTGAAGCCGCTCACCGGGGTACGTTATTTTTAGACGAAATTGCTGAATTGCCGCTGCCGCTCCAGTCCAAACTTCTCCGGGTACTGGAAACCCGCGAAGTAAGACGGTTAGGCAGCCATATTGACCGGAAGCTGGATTTCCGGCTAATTGTTGCGACTCACAAGGATTTGCACAAAATGACCCAGGAAGGAAGCTTTCGTACCGATTTATTTTACCGACTGAATGTCATACCTGTGCAGATACCGCCGCTCAGGGAGCGGCCGGAAGATATGATCGCACTGGCTTTAAAGTTTTTTGATTACTTCAAGAAGAAATACGATTTGGATGTCCAGCTGGACCCGGATACCATTCAATCCCTGTATAAACACAACTGGCCGGGCAATGTCCGTGAACTGAGAAATGTTATTGAACGTCTGGTGATTAACAGTTTGCAAAATTATTCTGCGGAGTTTCTGGAACTTGAGCAGCGTATGGCGGGCTTTAAGCAGGAAAATGGTTATTTGCAGGCAGCCGGACTTAACGGGACCTTAAAGGAAGTTATGAAGTCTTTGGAAAAGCAGTATATTTACCAGGTGTTGAACCAATGTGGCGGCAGAATCGGTGAGACGGCTGAAAAACTGGGGATTTACCGTACTGTTTTATACCGGAAGCTCAGAGCGTTTGAGCAGGATGATGAAAAAAACAAATAGCGCAGCATAGTCGTGTAATACGATTACGCAATAGCGGCTGAATGGTATGGTCTTACTGTACCTTCAGTTTTTTTTTGCAAAAGCGGATGGTGCTGTAACAATCCGCTTTTGATGTACCTGTTTAGGTACATCAATTTTTTGAATTTTGGTAAATGTCGCAATATTGGTACCTAACCTAACACAAGCAGTAAATGGCAGGCCTTATTATGCCTGAATGTATTGAGGTTTACGGTTTTTTTTTGCGGTTGGCATTAATTTTGCAATATATTGTAGCGCAATCAGTTTTTAGAATAGAAAGGAGTACATCGTATGTCAAAAATTATAACAGCCGAGCAGGCAGCCAACCTGATTCAAGATGGCGCCACCGTAGCGGCAACCGGGTTTGGGCTTGCCGCCTGGGCGGAAGAGATTGCGCAGGCAATTGAAAAAAGATTTGTGGAAACCGGCCATCCCAGGAATATAACCCTGACACATGCGTCAGCTATTGGTGACTGGAAAGAACGCGGGACAACCCGCCTGGGCAAGGAAGGTCTTGTCAAGCGATGGATTGGCGCCCATATTGGTTCATCGGCCGGTATGTCCAAATTACTGGCAGAAAATAAAATAGAAGCCTATTGTTTGCCACAAGGGGTTATCGTCCAGTTATTCCGCGAAATTGCCGCCAAACGCCCGGGGCTGATTACCAAAGTAGGGATGGGAACTTTTGTCGACCCGCGGGTTGACGGCGCGAAAATGAATACCGCCACTACCGAAGATATTGTAAAAGTCGTCGAGTTTGAAGGGGAGGAATGGCTTTTCTATAAAACCTTCCCCATCAATGTGGCTCTCATCCGGGGAACAACGGTAGATGAACACGGCAACCTTACCATGGAAAATGAGGGCGTGCTGATGGAAGCCCTGCCGCTGGCCCAGGCTGCGAAAAACTCCGGCGGCATTGTTATTGTGCAGGCTGAATATCTGGCGAAAGCCGGTTCGCTCCATCCTAAGCAGGTAAGAGTTCCGGGAATTCTCGTGGATCATATTGTGATCGCAACCAAACAGGAATGCTGCTGGCAAACAGAAGGCTTGTATTTTAATCCTGCCTTTTCCGGTGATATTAAAGTGCCGCTTAACAGTATCCCCGAATTGGCGCTTGACGAACGCAAAATCATCGCCCGCCGCGCCGCTATGGAATTGGCCCCCAATACCATTGTCAACTTAGGAGTGGGTATTCCCAGTGATGTGGCGGCCATTGCCGCCGAGGAAAATGCCACAGAGCTGCTGACCCTGACTACCGAGGCCGGCGGCATTGGCGGTGTACCGGCAAGTCTTCCCCATTTTGGCCAGGCCTATAACGCGCAGGCCATTGTCGAGCATCACTCGCAATTTGACTATTATGACGGCGGCGGGATTGATGTAGCCTTCCTGGGGCTTGCCCAGACAGACAAAGAAGGAAACGTGAATGTCAGCAAATTTAAAGGCCGGCCGATGGGCTGCGGCGGCTTTATCAATATTACGCAAAGCTCTAAGAAAGTGGTGTATTGCGGTTCCTTTACCGCCGGGGGGCTTGAGGTTGCGGGACAGGATGGCAAGCTGGTCATCATTAAAGAAGGAAAAAATAAAAAGTTCATTGAGCGTGTTGAGCAGATTACTTTCAGCGGTAAATATGCCGCCCGGGTAAACCAACCGGTGGTCTATGTAACCGAGCGCGCCGTATTTGTCCTGGAAAATGGCCAGGTAATGCTCACTGAGATTGCCCCCGGCATTGATTTGGAACAAGACGTATTAGCGCTTATGGATTTTAAACCGGTTATTTCTCCTAACCTGACAACCATGCCGAGCGAAATTTTCCAGCCCAAATGGGGCCTGCTCAAGCAGATTATTGAAGCCAACACGAAAGGTTGATGATTATGGTTGATATGTCGCTCACCCCTGAACAACAAAGAATACAACAATTAGCCCGGGATTTTACGGCACAGCACATTCTGCCGGTAGACCGGGAGTGGGATGAAAAAGGTGAGTTTCATGAATTCATCCTGGAAGAAGTGAAAAAAGCCGGACTGAACTGCATGGCCGTTCCCCAGGAATACGGCGGTCCCGGCTATGACGCCGTTACGCAGTCTTTGGTAGCCGAAGAATGGGGCTATGGCTGCGCGGCCTTTGCCACAACGCTTGGCGGCAACGGCCTGAGCTCTTACCCTCTGGCGATAGCCGGTACGGATGAACAAAAGCGGCTGTATTACGGCCGGCTGGTAAACGGCGGTATGGGCGGCTTTGCCCTTACCGAGCCGGGGGCGGGCTCTGATGCCGGGGCTTGCGCCACCATTGCCAAACTTGATGGCGACGAATGGATTATTAATGGGACGAAATGCTTTGCCACTACCTGCGGTTATGCCGATATCATGGTGATTTTCGCTTCCACCGACCCCACTAAAGGGGTTAAAGGCTTAAGCGCCTTTATTGTTGAGAAAGAGCGTGAAGGCGTCGTTGTTGGCGCGGTGGAGCACAAAATGGGAATTCGCAGCTCCAATACGGTGGAATTGCTGTTAAAAAATGTAAGGGTGCCTAAGTCCCACCTGCTGGGCAAAGAAGGCGAAGGCATGAAGCTGGCCATGAAAACACTGGATATGGCGCGTCCTATCGTGGCTTCGCTTGCCGTTGGCGTTGGTCGGCGGGCGCTTGATGAAGCTCTCAAATATGCCAAAGAATATCTTGACATTAATGGCAAGCCTATCGGCCAGCATCAGGCGGTGGCTTTTAAACTGGCCGATATGGCTACCCGGGTGGAAGCCGCGAGACAGCTGGTGCGCAACGCGCTGCGGCTGAAAGATGCCGGTGTGCCGTATACCAAAGAAGCCGCCATGGCAAAAACCTTTGCCACCGATGCCGCCATGCGGGTGACCGCCGATGCGGTGGAACTTATGGGACAGTACGGCTACTCCCGGGATTCTGTCGTGGAGAAGCTCATGCGGGATGCCAAGGTTACGCAAATATATGAGGGCACCAATCAGGTTCAACGGATTGTAATATCCGGCATTTTGCTTAATTCTTAGATTGAGCGGCATAAGGAAAAGGAGGGTAACGCATGGGTTATCTATTAACGGAAGAACAACAGCTTATTCAGCAGAATGCCCGGGATTTTGCCCAGGAGTATATAGCGCCGGCAGCTGCTGAAATTGATCATACAGGCGCACATCCGGCCGATATTGTAGCAAAAATGGTGGAACAGGATTTTCTCGGCATTTTTATGCCGGCAGAATTTGGCGGTGCTGAGGCCGGCTATCTCAGTTACTCACTAATTATTGAGGAAATTTCCCGGGTCAGTGGAGCGGTGGCTGCCATTCTTGTCAATCATGCCTCGCTGGCAGCCTACAGCATTAGCCGCTGGGGTTCCGGCGAGCAAAAGAAAACCTATCTGGCGGCGCTTTGTCAGGGAGAAAAACTGGGTGCTTTTGCGCTGGCGGAGCCGGGTGCGGCTCCCGGTGCCGGTCAGCAAAAAGTAGTGGCACACAAAGACGGCGACGACTATGTGTTAAATGGCCGCAAGTGCTATGTCGCCAATGGTGGTGCCGCCGGAGTCTATATTGTAATTGCCCAGACCAAGCCGGAGGCCGGTGCACAGGGAATGAGCGCGTTTATTGTGGACAGTGGCACAGCAGGGTTGTCGGTAGTGCGGACAATTGGCAAAATGGGCTTGCTCGGCTGCCAGTCGGCCGAACTGGAGTTTAATAATGTAAAAATACCGGCCGCCAATCTTTTAGGTGCGGAAGGCACCGGGCTGGCCATTGCCGCAGAAGCCCAGGCGGCGGCAGCAATCGCCGAGGGGGCCATGGTGGTGGGGATTGCCCAGGCGGCTATGGAAGATGCCGTGAAATACGGCAAGCAGAGAATTCAGTTCCGGCGTCCTATTGCCAGCTTCCCGGCAATTCAAACCATGCTGGCCGATATGGCTGCCAATATTCATCTGCTGCGCCTGGCTGTCTATGATGCCGCCAGTCTGCTGGAAAAAGGCGAGCCGTTTGCCAATGAGGCGGCCATCATCAAGCTGTTTGCCGCCAGGGCCGGGCAAAGCGCGCTTATTGATGTTATTCAGGTGGAAGGCGGTTATGGTTACAGCCAGGAAATGCCGGCTTCCCGCCTGTATCGCGATGTCAAAGGCGTGGTTATTAAAGACAGTTCACTGGATTTCCCGGAAAAAATCATTGCCGGCAACCTGCTGGCCTGATATTGGCAAGTCGACTATGAATTGGAAGGAGAGGCTCTCTCCTGTATCAAGAAAGGGGTAAACCATGCAAAAGCTTCTTGTCTGCTACAAGTGGGTATTGGACGAACAAGATATAAAAATAGCGGGAGATCTGTCTCTCGACACCGGCAGGGCCAAATACAAAATCAGCGACTATGACAAAAATGCAATTGAAGAAGGTGTACTGTTAGCGGAAAAGCATGGTGCCAGCGTTGAAGCCCTTACTTTTGGGACTGAGGTGGCCAAACAATCACTGAAAGACGCTTTATCCAGAGGTCTGGACAAAGTGTATTGGATTGGCGATGAAGCGGGCAAACAGGCGGACGCCTTTGTAACGGCCAATATATTGGCCGCCGCTGTCAATAAAATCGGGGTTTTTGACCTGGTTCTGTGCGGCGAAGGCAGTTCTGACTCCTATAGTCAGCAGACAGCCCCCCGGCTGGCTGGTTTACTCGGGGTTCCGGCCATAACCTATGTTCAACAGCTTACTGTTGTTGACGGACGCATTGTGGCAATCCGTAAGCTGGGTGATTGCACCGAAGAAATAACTGTAACCGGCCCGGCCGTAATCAGCGTCCTGCCGGAAATTAACAAGCCGCGTATACCCGGTCTGAAGCAGGTTATGGCTGCCGCCAAAAAGCCTTCCGAGGAAATAAAAGTGACCGACCTGGGACTTGCCGCCGAAAAATTGACGCCTAAAGTGCGCTCTACCAGTCTCAAGGGCTACAGCATGGATCGGAAAAAGGTCATTTTTAAAGAAGCCAATCCAGCCGATAATGTCGCCAAATTAGTTGCCAGTCTTGCCCAAGAGGGACTGTGCTAAAGGAAAGGGGTAGTTTTGAACATGCCAGGAATTTGGATTTATTCTGAAGACAGCGCAGTTGTCAGGCAGCTTTTGACGGCCGGCCTGGAATTAAAACAAGTCATGCAGCAGCCTGTTAATGTAATTACACTTAACCCTGAGGCTGCGCCAGGTTTCGCTAATGCCGGCGCCGATAGGGTATATGTGCTTGCAGGCACCAATCCTTGGCCGGAAAGCTATGTTGCGGCTATCACCGGTATTTTGGAGCAAGAGCAGGCAAGTGTATTTTTGGCCGGGGCGACCATGCGCGGCAAAGATCTGGCCGCACAGGTTGCGGCAGGTCTCAATACCGGTCTGGTTACCGATGCGTTGAGCCTTCAATATCTTGACGGTGCAATTGAGACCACACGTTTGCTGTATGGCGGTTTAGCCGTGTGCACGGAAACGGCTGCCTTACCGGCCCTTGTGACCATTCCCCCCCGGACTTTCGCTGAAGCTGCGGCTCAGGCCGGACAAGGGGAAATACGTACCATTGAAGTCAACAATACGGATGACAGAGTGACGGTCAGCAATGTCTGCCCGATCCTTCGCCAGGGCGCCGATATTGCCGCCGCCGGCCGGGTGGTGTGCGTGGGCCGCGGCTTGGCCAGACAGGAAGATCTGACAATGGCAGAGCAGCTTGCGGCTGCCGCCGGCGCCGAAATTGGCTGCACCCGCGGTATCGCGGAGGATTACCACTGGCTGCCCAGTGATCGCTATATCGGCATTTCCGGTCAGAAAATCAAGCCGGAGCTGTATATCGGGATGGGTATTTCCGGCCAGGTGCAGCATGTTGTCGGTATCAGGGACGCTAAGATTATTGTCGCCATTGATACTAATGAAAAAGCTCCGATTTTTGAAGCAGCCGATTACGGCATAGTAGGGGACATGTACGAAATCGTTCCCTTGTTAACCGCCGCTTTGCAGAAAAAATAGAAACAGGGTTACAGTAGGGGGGATATTATGTCAGACGATGAAAAATTTGATGCCATAATTATCGGTGCCGGCCCGGCCGGCACCGCCTGCGCCTACGTTCTGGCGAAAAACGGAAAAAGTGTTTTGCTGGTAGAACGGGGCGTAAGCGCAGGCAGTAAAAATGTTACCGGCGGACGCTTATACACCTATGCGCTGGAACTGGTTGAACCCGGCCTGTACAGGCACGCGCCGCTGGAAAGAATTGTGGTACGCGAGCAAATTATGATGCTGGGAGAAAATAGCGCAACAACTATCGATTATGTGAATTATGATTTCGGGCAAAATGTTCCCCAATCTTATTCTGTGCTGCGGGCGCCTTTCGACGAGTGGTTTGCCGCGCAGGCCGAAGCCCGGGGAGCCATGCTGGCGCCGGGAGTTCTTGTTGATGAGCTGATTGAAGCTGACGGTAAAATTGTCGGGATAAAGGCCGGTGAGGATGAAATTTATGCGACGGTAGTCGTTGCCGCCGACGGAGTAAATTCCTTTATCGCACAAAAGGCCGGGCTGCGACGGGATATTGACGCCCATACCGTCGGTGTGGGCGTCAAAGAGGTCATTGAATTGCCGGCAAACGTCATTGAAGACCGCTTCCAGGTAACCGGCGGCGAAGGTGCGGCCCGGGTGCTCATCGGCTGTTCGGACAATGTCCTCGGAGGCGGCTTTCTTTACACCAACAAAGAGAGCATTTCGCTGGGGCTTGTGCTGAATCCGGCCGACCTGACCGGTCAGGGCAAACAAATTCACGAGATTATGCAGGAACTGAAAATGCATCCGGCCATTTATCCGCTGATTAAAGATGGCACAACCGTCGAATATGGTGCGCACCTTGTACCGGAGGTCGGTTATCATGCCATGCCTGAAAAACTATACCGGGACGGTTTGCTGCTGGTTGGCGATGCCGCCGGTATGGTTGTCAATACCGGCACCATCATCCGCGGTATTGACCTGGCCATTGTGAGCGGTGTGGCGGCGGCGCAGGCAATTCTTAAAAATGAAAACAGCAGCAATGTCGGGCCGGCCTACCGTAAAGAACTGGAAAACCTGGAACTGCTGGCAACCATGAAGCTTTATGCGAAATTTCATGAACTTATGAGCAACCGGCGGATGGTAGCCACCTACCCGGCCATGGCTAATGACATGCTGCAGGTTTTGTTTGCGGTGGACGGCAGGCTGCCTGAACGGATGGACAAGGCTATGCTGAAAGTATTGAAAAAGCATGTTACCTTCGGCCAATTGCTTGCCGATGGTTGGAAGGGGTTTAAAGCGGTATGACAGTAAAAAAACTTTCGCCGGAGGAACTGCTGGGACTGAATAAATTTGCCGTTGATGAGGAAGAACCCCATATTGTTCTTGATAAGTCCATTTGCGCAGGCTGCAAAGAAAAACCCTGTCTGGTTGTTTGTCCGGCGGTGCTATATACCCTGAAAGACGGTGAAGTCAACTTTGACTATGCCGGCTGTCTGGAATGCGGAACCTGCCGGGTGGTTTGCAAAAACAAGGGAATTATCAAGTGGAACTATCCCAGAGGTACGTTTGGTGTCACTTTCCGCTACGGATAACCGGACATAGTTGCAGGGCGCAGGCAATATTCGGCCTCTGATTAGTTGGATTGTTCTGAAATGTCAGAAGAAAAGGGTTGACAAAGGATAGAAGCTGCAGTACTATTTATATAGATGTATATACATTATAACAAATAGTTGATTATTAAAGGGAGGCATGGCAGTGGGAAATGGGCAAAAGTTTTATGGTTGGAAGCTGGTTGGGGTCTTATGGACTTTATACTTGCTCAATATGGGGTTTCCTTTGTACGGCGGCGCAGTTATTAATTCCTTCATGCTGAAGGAAATCCCGATGGATCGCGCTACTTACGGGTTAGGCTTTTCATTGCTGAATTTATTTGTGGGCACGTCAGCCATTCTGGTTGGTATGTCAATTACTAAGTGGGGAGTTCGCAAGACCTTTGTTATTGGCTCCGGCTTGCTGGCTGTCGGTACAATATGGTTGTCGCAGGTCGCCTCACAACCCTGGCATTATTTAGTGGGTTTTGGTTTTTTAGTAGGCTGCGGCCTTGGTTTTAGCACCATTGTGACTTTATCAACAACCGTTACGCGCTGGTTTGTTAAATTCCGGGGCAGAGCCATGGCCCTGGCCATGACGGCTTCGGGTTTTGCCGGTTTTATTGGCGCGCCGGCCATAAATCAACTGATTTCGGCTACCGGCGGCAACTGGCGGCTGGCTTGGCTGGTGGTGACCGGGATTGCTGTTACCAGCGCGGTGATAGCCTGGCTGTTTGTAAAAGAACGTCCTCAGGATATCGGACAGATTCCTGATGGAGAGGAGGCGGAAGCTACGGCAGCAGCGGCGCCGGTAAACAGCGCGCTGGTGACGAAATATGCCTGGCAGCCGGCGGAGGTATACAAATCGGTTACCTACTGGCTGACCGTGCTGGCCGCGGCTGCCAGCCAATGGCCGTTTTTCTTCTTTACCGCACACTGGATTATGCATTTGAAAGGCAAAGGCATTTCGCCTGCCGATGCAGCGTTTGCCATGGGGATGTTCACCATGGGCGGGATTTTTGGGCGGCTGATCAGCGGCTGGCTTATGGATAGAATTGCGGCCCGCTATGTGTTCATGCTGGGAATTTGCTGCTACTTCGTCGGCTCGTATCTCGCCGTGCAGGCGGCTCCCGGCGCGCTGACGGCAGCCTATGCGGCAGCTATATTGTATGGCGCCGGCTTTGGCTGGTCTTTTGTGGCACAAAACACGATGCTGGGCCATTTCTTCGGCTCGGCAGCCTTCCCGAAAGTTAACGGCATGCTGCAGGCAATCTCGGCCATAATTGTTTCAGCTGCCGGTGTGGTTGGCGGAAAATTATTTGATGCTTTTCAAAGTTATACCCCGGCATTTCAACTGAATGCGGCTATCTGCCTGGTGGGGATTATTTGCCTGATTTTTACCACCATGCCTAAGGCGCCGTCTGCTAAATGCTCGGACGACACAGCAAAAGTTTAATTTATATGCGATTCATAAAAAAATAAAGACAGGGAGAGATTTTCATGAAGAAAACGAGAGCATTGAAAAGGTGGATGACAATTGTACCACTTGTCCTGATGTCGGTGACTATGGCCGGGCTGCCGGCGCTTTCCACTCCGGTGCAGGCTGCTGTTTCCCAATCCTTTAGTGATGTCCCTGCCAATCACTGGGCCTATGACGCGGTGGATAAGTTAGCCAGAGCCGGACTTGTTGACGGTTATGCCGACCATACTTTCCAGGGTGGCAGGACGTTGACCCGTTATGAATTCGCGATTGTTGTGGCGAAGGCCATGGATAATTTTGACGGCGCCAGTGAGGCCAACAAGGAGCTTATTGATAAGCTTTCCGCCGAATTTGCCGGTGAACTCAACCGTTTGGGTGCCAGGGTGGCAAAAGTGGAAACCAAGACCAATACCTGGATCGGCGGCGAAACCCGCTTCCGGGTGGTGGGCAATGATCCTAGCATAGGCAACAAGCTGTCCGGTTCGGATACGTTTGAATTTAGGCAGCGGATTAAATTCTGGGGCAATGTCAATGATAATATGACTTTCTTTGGGCGTATCGCCACTACCGGCGGCAATAAATTCGGCAATGCCGAGTATGCTTCCGGCTCGGAAATCGCGCTTGATCAAATGACAGTGACCGCCAAGGATACGCTTGGGTTTGATTCCATCCGCGTCGGCCGCAGCGCGTTGGATTTTATCACCACCGGCCTGATTGGTAAGCCGATGAATGTGGACGGCATTTTGCTGACCAACAGCTGGGATAAGCTCAGCTTTAAAGGATGGACCGGCAATATTAAAACCAACAAATGGGATGCGGCTAATGCCAGATATGGCGATAATGACTCCTACCAGTTCACCACCGGCCAGTTAGGCTATAAACTTTCTAAAAACTTTACGCTCTATGGCGGCTACTACTGGGCGGATGTTCCGGGAAGCAGCGACCCGAGTGGCAAAGGCTTACTTAATACCAATCGCGGTTCTTTTGACAGTTCCCAAGGCTGGACAAGCTCTGTAGTTTATAAAATGGGCAAATACACGCTGCTGGGCGACTATGTGGGCAGCAAACTGGACAGAGCGGTCGATTTACCTAATAATCCTAAAGGCTGGGCTGTCCAGTTTAGTAACAGTCAGGCGCCACCGGCCATGTATCAGGCAGTCGGTCTGGTCAATCCGGCCAAAAAAGGCACAGATGCCTGGATGGTTTCTTACCGCAGTGTGGATGCGGGCGCTCTGCCGTCCGGTGCGGGCGGTTTTGACACTACCTCGGTAGCTAACCCCGGCCAGCCTTACAATGTGTTTACCCACAGCACCGACAATGTTAATGCCTGGTTCCTGGCCTATCAAAAGGTTGTCGCCAAAAACGTGGTATTGTCTCTCGAATATCAGGATTACAAAATTAAGGATAGAGGCTTAACCTCCCTGACCAAGGACAGACTGGATAAAACCTACATGACGAAACTCGAATTCTTCTATTAAAATGCAATAAAGCCTGGCAAAGTGCAGCCGGGCCGGTTTAAGGGCCCCGACTTGTTCGGGGTCGTCTTCTGCCTCTATCACTAACGCTCAAAGGAGGTTTTAGAAATTTTGAAGAGCTTTACCGTTTCTGAGGTAATTGATTCTTTGGGGGTCAACAAGTTTACCTGGTCCGTATTTTTCTTTCTCGGCATGGCAATGGTCTTCGATGGTTATGATTACATGGTCGTATCCTACACTATGCCGCAAATATCTGCTGAATGGGGCTTAGACAAGATACAAACCGGTAGTCTGTCTTCCTGGAGTCTCTTCGGGTTGATCATTGGTGGAGCGCTGGCTGGTATCATCTCTGACAAAATTGGCAGAAGGAAAACTTTGATATACTCAATCGCCGCATATTCACTTTTGACCATTCCAATCTACTTTGTCCAGAGCTTTGAGTGGTTTGCGTTTTTCCGTGTGTTGACTGGAGTGGGATTAGGCGCTTGTATCCCTGTTGTTACTACAATATTTTCTGAAACTACACCGACCAATCGTCGGGCTTTGTTTATTACATTTGGTATGGCGTGGATGATTGTTGGTTGGGTGCTGGGCGGGCTTATACCCACCCTGCTTGTTCCCCTGTACGGATGGAGAATATGTTATCTGATAGGAGGGCTACCTTTTTTATATGCCATTTTCCTGCATTTCAGGATGCATGAAACTGCTCACTGGCTGGCCAATAATGGACAGAAGCTAGAAGCTGTAAAAGTTCTCCAGCATATTGAAAAAACTGCCGCAGGAAGAGTTACTGAGTGGGATCCTAATGCCTTAATAGTTCCGCCAAAGTCCAAGATTGTTGGCCCTAAAGCCCTTTTTTCCAAAGATTATAGAGTGGCAACTGCCGGTGTCTGGATCACCTATTTCTGCGGTTGCTTCATCGTTTATGGCATCAATGCTTGGCTGCCTTCTCTAATGCTGGAGAAAGGTTTAAAGCTATCGTCTGCCTATGGGTTGGCAATCGCCAATAATGCTGCGGCAGTAATCGCTAATTGTTCGACTGGCTTTGTCGCTGAAATAGTTGGTCGCAGAAAAAATCTCATTTTTAGCTATTTTATTGGTGGTGCTTCTATTCTTATTATGACCTTCGTTCCCAGTAATTTTGCTGCCATCCTGGCAGCCAATATTTTTATGGGTTTTGCTATTAACTATGCGATTACCGCTGTTCAACCTCTGATGGCAGAGAGTTACCCGACCGAATTTAGGAATACAGGGGTATCCTGGTGTCAGGCATTTGGTCGGCTTGGGGGGGCTTTGGCGCCTATTGTTGCCGGAATAATAATGACAATGAACCTAGGACCTCAGATGTCGTTTCTATTTTACATTATTCCGGCAGTTATTGGTGGGTTAGCAGCCTATGTTTTTGTTAAAAGAGAGACTAAGGGGAAATCCCTTGATCAACTAGCTCAGGAACACGTTAGTATTATACTATAAGAATAACAGGGCATATGAGCAAGGATTATCCGTTAGTTTTTTGCAAGGTACAACTTGCTATTTAGTTAGAGTGGGACAAGGGACCTGTCAGACTGTGTGAAAAGTGCATTTAAAAATTATATGAAATTACAAATATGTTAAAATATAGT
>NZ_BMBX01000026.1:0-47342 GCF_014634905.1 Sporomusa sp. GT1
AAAGACGAGTCTTAAATATGTGAAATGCTATGTAAAACTGAGAATTAAAGAGATTCTTTAAGATTATTGAAGGAGGACAAGAAATGCAAGTAATGCTGTCTGCCGGATTTATTATTCTTACCGTTGGCATTTATTTGATTTGCCGCTATTTGTATTTTCGCTATAACCATCCGTTAATTAATATTGTGCTGTTGAGCGCTGCGGTGATTATCGCCATCCTGGTTGTGGGCAAACAGGATTATGCGGCATACACTCCGGCCAAAGATGTGATGACTTTTCTGCTGGGGCCGGCTACTGTTGCACTGGCGGTGCCGCTGTACCGGAACCGGCATCTGTTAAAGCAATATGGTATTGCCATATTCACTGGTGTTGGTCTGGGAACACTGGTATCGATGGCATCAGTGCTGTTTATTACGCAAATCGGCGGTTTGTCAAGGGAAATTATCGTTTCGATTATTCCCAAATCCTCAACCGTTCCTTTTGCGGTCGAAGTGGCGGCACTGGCAGGGGGGAATCCGGCGCTGGCGGTCGCTTTTGTGGTAGCTACCGGGACATTTGGCTCAGTTATTGGGCTAAGTCTGCTTAGCCGGTTCAAAATTTACAATCCTGTCGCCAGGGGGCTGGCTATGGGGACGGTGTCACATGGCCAGGGAACGGCCATGGCGCTCTTAGAGGGGGAGCAGCAAGGTGCCATGGCGGGAGTGGCCATGGCTTTGGCCGGCATCTTTACATCAGTGTTGGCACCTGTGCTTATCGCTTTGTTTGTAGGATAACAAATTCTCTCAGCTGCTGCTTGGCTCCTTACTTTCCCATGGTCTCACATAACTCCAGGAATGCCTGGATGGCGGGCGACAGCCACTTATCCCGGTGATAGATTAATTGTGTTTTGACATCAAGTGGCGGGCCGAGCCAGTTAAGTTCGATAAGTTTTTTACGCAGCAGTTCGTCATGTACGGCGATTTTTGGCAATATGGCAATCCCCAGGCCGCAGGCGGTGCATTCCTTGATAGCGCCGACACTGGAAAGCTCCATGATGGCGCCAGGTTTAACCTGCTGATGTTCTAATGCGGCGAGCACAACCGGGCGGTAGCCGCAGCCTTCGGTAGTAAGAATGAGGCACTCTGTGGCCAAATCCACTGGTTCCAGCTTCTGTTGCTGTGCAAGCGGGTGAAGCGGGCTGATTACGACAGTCATTGCTTCCTCATAAAGGGTTCTCACGATCATATCCGGCTGCTGAATATTACCGGCCAGAGCTAAAGCAATGTCAACACTATTGGTCCGCAATAATTGAAAAAGCTGATAACAACTCTCGGTTTGAACTCTGATTTCAATCCGGGGGTATTTTTTTCGGTATTCCAGTAATATTTTGGGCAAGCGGTTTACACAAAGTGTTTCGGCTGCTCCGATGGTGAGCACTCCCTGAAATATATCAGGGGTTAGTTCGCTCTTGGCCTTTTCACATTGCTCCAGTATGTTTTCTGCGCTTTGGTGAAAATGTTTGCCTTCGCTGGTCAGACGGAGGCCTTTGCCAAACCGTTCGAATAGTTTTACCTGTAATTCTTCCTCCAACTGGCGAACCTGGCTGGTAATGTTTGACTGGGTATACCCTAGTTTCATGGCTGCCTTGGTAAAATTGAGGGTTTGCGCGGCAGTAACAAATATTTGCAGCTGTCTTAATTCCATAGCCATTCCTCTCAGGTATTAATAAAAGTAATTAATACCATAAAAAACAATAATTTTTGCTCATATATATAACATGATATACTGCCAGTAAACAGAAGTCTACACCAAAATGAAAGCAGAACAACAGGTCTTGGAGGATGTGGATTTTTTTAGATGTGGGGAATTTACCCGGAGGGAGGAAAAATAATGGATAATGTATTCTACCGGAATATCAATAAAAATTATCTGGAAGTTGAGCGCGGCGAGGGCATCTATCTGTATGATACTGATGGCAACCGCTATATTGACGCTTGCTCGGGGGCTGCCGTAGCCAATCTGGGGCATGCCCATCCACGGGTTATTGAGGCTATGACGCAGCAAGCAAACAAAGTTGCTTTTAGCCACCTTTCCCGCTGGACTTCCGCCCCGATCAAGAAACTGTCCGCCTTAGTGGCCAAACTGGCCCCCGGTTCTCTTAATAAACTGTATTTGGTGTCAGGGGGTTCGGAAGCTACCGAAGCTGCTCTCAAGATGGCACGCCAGTATTACCTTGAGCGAGACGGCAAATCGGGTAAATACAGGATTATTTCCCGTTGGAAGAGTTTTCATGGCAATACCATCGGCGCTTTATCCATGACTGGCGATAAACGCCGTAAAAAATATACGCCGCTGTTATTAGATTTCCCCCATATTGCGCCTGCCTATTGCTACCGCTGTCCTTTTGGCAAAAATCAGGAAAGCTGCGGCGTCGAATGCGCTCTGGATTTGGAACGGGCTATTAAAATGGAGGGGGCCGACAATGTGGCCGCCTTTATTGCCGAAAGCGTCGGCGGCGCAGCCTGTGGGGCCATTGTTCCCCATAAAGACTATTTTAAAATTATCCGCCAGATTTGCGATCATTATGATATATTGTTTATTGATGATGAAGTCATGGCAGGTTTCGGGCGTACCGGCACTATGTTCAGCATTGAGGACTGGGATGTAATTCCTGATATGATTTGTGTCGCTAAAGGCATGAGTGCAGGTTACTCGCCGCTGGGCGGAGTTATTGCTAAAGAAGAAATTTACAATGCCTTTAAGCAAGGTTCGGGTATTTTTGTGCATGGACACACCTATGGCGGCAATCCGCTATCGGCGGCCGTGGCCGTAGCTGTAGTCAAAACTCTGGTTGAGGATGATTTGGTAGAAAAATCACGGGTAGTCGGGGCTTATCTGCTGCGCCGGCTGCAGGAAGAATTGCTGCCTTTCTGGTATGTGGGCGATGTTCGCGGCAAAGGCATGATGCTTGGCGTGGAACTGGTCAGGGATAAGGTTACCAAAGAGCCATTTGAGGCTTCGCTGGGGATCGCAGAAAAATTAACGCTGACACTGGTAAAGCACGGTGTGATTGTTTATCCGGGTACAGGCAATGCCGACGGTGAAAACGGTGATCAGTTCCTGTTGGCTCCGCCGCTGACCATGACGGCAGAACAGGCAGACGAGCTTGTGGCAGCCCTGGCTGCCGGGTTTGCCGAATTTGAGAAAAAGATTGCCCTTACTATGTAGGGATAAGGAGACACGCTATGGAAAAACTGATTATTACAATAGCGCCAACCGGAAATGTGCCGACAAAAAGCATGACACCCTATGTACCGGTAACGGCTGACGAGATTGCCCGGGACATTTCAGCCTGTTACGCCCAGGGGGCTGCCGTAGCGCACATTCACGCCCGGGACGAAGAGGGAAAGCCTGCCTCGGAGCTGAAGTATTTTGCCGAAATTGTGCGGGCCATTGACCAAACGGCCTGTCCTGTCATTAAGCAGATATCTACCGGTGCCAGGGCGGGAAAAACAGCCGAAGCCCGCGCCGCGGCGCTGGTACTTAATCCGGTTTCCGCCAGTTTGTCCACCGGGTCGTCCAATTTTCCCAATTCGGCCAATCTGAATGAGCCTGCATTGGTAGAGTACCTGGCCAAAACCATGCTGGCAAGAAACATTAAACCGGAAATCGAAGTATTTGATGCCGCTATGATAAATAATGCGCTGGAACTAAAGAAAAAAGGCCTCATTAAAGACCCGCTGCAGTTTAACCTGGTACTGGGCGTTAAAGGATCCTTGCCGGCTACGCCCAAAAATCTCTTCTTTCTGGTAGAGAGCCTGCCGCCTGACACTGTCTGGAGTGTCTCGGTCATAGGCCCCCAGCATGTTAATCTGTCGGTTATGGCTATGTCGCTGGGCGGGCATGTCCGGGTGGGAATAGAGGATAATATCTACTATGCCAAAGGCGTTTTGACCACCAATGCTGCGTTGGTAGAACGCATAGCCAATATCGCCAAAGCCATGGGCCGGGAAATTGCCACCCCGGAGGATGTTAAACGAATATGGGGCATAGACCAATAAGTATATTAGGGGCAGACATTATGTCTGCCCCGTGTTTGTATTAGCAGGTTTTTTTGGACAAAATAGAGAAATATGGTATTATATTTTTGACTAATGTTTTTGGATGAAAGGGGTTACTGGTTATGGCGAAAGATTGTTCCTTTGATATTGTGTCAGAAGTGGATATGCAGGAGATGGATAATGCTGTCAATCAGACTACCAAGGAGATTGGACAGCGCTATGATTTTAAAGGCAGCAAAGCCGAAATTGTTCTGGAGAAGGACTCTTTAAAATTATCGGCTGAAGATGAATATAAGCTGGGGGCCATGCTTGATATTCTGCGCACCAAAATGGTGAAGCGCAATGTTCCCCTGAAGTGTCTGGACCCCGGGAAAATTGAATCGGCTTTCAGCGGCACAGTCAAGCAGACTGTCATGATCCAAAAAGGTATCAGCAAGGAAAAGGGTAAAGCCGTAGTTGGCTATATTAAAGAACAGAAGCTCAAAGTACAAGCACAAATTATGGATGACCAGGTGCGGGTAATTGGTGCGAAGAAAGATGATTTGCAGGCTGTTATTCAAAAGCTTAAAGAAAAAGATTTTGGGATAGAATTACAGTTTATTAACTTCCGTTCGTAAATATGCACACACTAAGTAAAAAAACGGGATTGCAAGTAAGCAATCCCGTTCTTTTACTTTGAAGATACTGTCTGTATGAACCATACTGCTGTCTATACTATTGCGTGCTGATCCTCAAAGATGTTAAAAGCACGGGTTAGGCGGGTACGTTCAAAAGCTGCTTTTACGATGCCTGTGAGGCCGTGAATCATAACATCGCCACCGTTTTGGCAGGCTCGTTTTTGAATATTAACCAGCATACCCAAACCGGTCGAGTTAATGCCGTCAACGTTGGAAAAATCAAGCTGAAAAGTCGAGTAACCCTTATCGATATAGCTGAGGATCGCCTCTCTGATTTGAGCGGCCAATTCACCTTGCAGGTCGCCGGTCAGGTTAATAATGACCTGACTGTCCATAATTTGAAACTTTTGTTTTTCCATAAAGCAGTTCTCTCCTTTATTAACAATATAGTTATTACCGGTCAGTGTCGGTTTTAAATTGAGTCATGGCCAGTTTAAGATTGGTAGCCATATTATTGGTTTCAACAGAATTAGCAGACAAAAATTCCATAACGGTTGAGGTCTGCTTAGTAGCAACGGAAACTTCTTTGGCCCGGTGGGCAGTGTTTTCAATTACTGTGGCAAGTGAATCAATCAGATCAATCAGTTGGTCGGACTGCGTAACTTCTTCATCGGTAATTGTCAGTACTGCTTCGATATCGGTAACTGTGTTGTTTACGGCGGTTAAAATGTTTTCTAACGCCTGACGGGCCTGAGTAGCGCTGGCAACTCCGCCATCAACCTCGATCCGGCTGCTTTGCATAGCTGCTACAGCAGCCGCTGTGCTTTGGGTCACCTTGCCAATCAGCGCAGCTACTTCAGTTGCGCCTTGTGTAGACTGCTCGGCCAGCCGCTTAACTTCTTTGGCTACTACAGCGAAGCCACGTCCCGCCTCGCCGGCGCGGGCGGCTTCAATCGCAGCGTTAAGTGATAAGAGATTGGTTTGGGATGCAATGTTGGTTATGGTGTCAGTGATAGCACTAATTTGCTTTATATATTGGTTGAGTGTGGCAATTTCCTGTTCTGTTTCCAGTGTTTTATTTTTGATATTGTCCATACAAGTTACTGTGTGAACAACTGTCTGCTGCCCTTCAAGCGCTGCGGTCAGTGTTTCTCTTGATCTTGCCGCGCCAGAGGTTGCTTCCCGTTTGGCAATATCGGTCAGCGATGACAATTCCAGCAGGGATTTAGAAACTTCGACGACAGATACAGTACCGATTTCAGCGTCGCCGGCAAGCTCGGCGCTGCTAGCGGCTATAGCTGCGGCGGTGCCTGATACCTGCTCAACTGAAGCTGCCGTTTCTTGCGACGCGGCTACAACCTGTTCAGCAGATTGTGATACCGTTTGCACTACAGAACGCAGATTTACCACCATGGAATTGATCGCTGTACCTAGCCGGCCGACTGCGTCATGAGAGGTAACCTTAATTTCCGGTATTGCTAAGTTACCTGTGGCGACTTCTTCCACACAGGCGACCATGACGTGAATTTCTCTGAGGGTCAGCTGCAGAATGAAGAAAGCTAAGCCAATGGCCAAGATGAGTCCGGCAATAATGATAGCACTAAATAGGATTAGTAAAGAATGATATCTGTTATCTGCGTCTTGATATTCCTTATTGGCAAGAGTAAGCTGCAAACTCAGTAACTCGGACAATTTGCCGGATACCGGTTCAATACTTGAGTACATTTCCTCGACCATGAAAGCGGATAATGCATCTTTATCTTCTTTGACCATAATATCAGCGGCTTTGGCGATTGCGCCGTCAGCTATACCAAAAAAGCCGTCAATTTGGGCTACCATACGTTCTTCCTCAGCTGTAAGTGTTTTGTTTTTGTAAGCAGCCCATTGTTCTTTAATTATTGCGGTACCTTCGTTAAGTTTATTGCGTCCTAACGCCCAGGCCATGTGTCCGTTTTTTACTTTATGGCAGGTGTCCACAATGTTTACGGTGAAACTGTCTGACATTAGTTTCAGTTCCTGCAGTGACACGATGCGGTTGTTGTACATGGCTTTCAAAGAGTCATTGGAATTTTTTATTCCATGCAGGCCGATAACACCAACGCAAATTGTCAGCAAGGACATAATTGCTATAACTGTAGCTAACTTGGCTTTAAGGCTGAGGCTGTAAAAGAATCTTTCCAAAGGTTTCAGGCGGAAGCCTTTGTTATGTGCGCAAACAGCCAAGCTATTCCACATGCCAGTCAGTTTTCTGCGGTTGTTCGAAGCAGGTGCAGGTGGTTTCAATGATAATTTAAAGCCGCTAAGTGCTTTGGTGCCGAAGGGGTTAGGGAGTTTACGCAATTTAATTTTGTCACAAAATTTACCGAAAATGGCTGCGAGCTTTTTGAAATTTTTCACATTATACTCCTTATGGTATACTTTGTGGGATGGGACTTTTTACCTAGTGTCCTTAAAAGAATTAGTTCAGGATGAGTCGTTTTCCTCCCGGGGATTTTTAAGATTATGTTAAGTTTATGTTAAGAATGGCACTGCTTGTGTTTAGGAGACAGTAGACAATAGGTAGTTTACAAATATATAATTTAGTTACCAGGTGAGTGGGTATGTGGGTATATTAATTTGATAAACGGTATATAAGGAGAATTTAATGGCAAAGAAACGAAGCAATCATTTTATCTGGATACTCGCGCTTATGGGTGTTTTGGCAGTTATTATGTATTATCAGTTCGGCCAAAAGCCGGCTCAGCCTCCTGAGCCCGGCTACAATATGGAAAAAACAGGAGCCGGGGTAATACTTGACTTTTCCGAGCAGTCATTAAAACTTCATGCGGCGGTTGACAGCGGTTTGGCAAATAGTAAGGTAACTCCCCGGGAGGTAAAGGAAGCCAAGCGGGAAGTTCCACGGACAGGTGTAGAGGGGATTATCCGCTGGCACACCCGGAATATTTTGCTGGAACTGCCGGAAACCGTATCGCCTGAAACTCTGGAACAAGCCATCAAGCCGCTTGCTGCCAATGCCGGCGGCAAGGTCATCGGCACAGAACCGGACAACTATAACGGCACACCGGCGGTCCGCATTGATGTTGGCATTCAAGATAGCCTGAACAATGAACCGCTTACCTTAGTAACTGACCGGATATATATTATCAAAGAGAAAAAGGCAGTGCCGTCCAAACCTAAGCCTAAGGTTGAGCGGAAATCAGGCAGTATGGCCATTATCATTGACGATTTTGGCTATACCAGAGAACCGATTGCCGGTTTTGCCAACATGGGGCGCCCAATAACCTTTGCTGTGCTGCCCTATCGTGCGTACAGTAATGAAGCCGCAACACGCGCTTTGAGCGCCGGCCATCTGGTGATGCTGCATTTGCCGCTGGAACCGCTGTCGGCCGCCGAGGAGACTGAGCCCACAGTAATTACTGTTGCTATGAGTGATGCGGAAATCAAGGATAAGGTGGCAAAAGCCATTGCTGCCACACCTGGGGTGAAGGGCGTCAATAACCATCAGGGTTCGAAGGCTACGGCGGACCGCCGGGTAATGAAAACCGTGCTTGGGGTGATCAAAGGCAACAATCTGTTCTTTATCGACAGCCGCACCAACGGGCAGACCATTGCTGCCGAGACTTCGCGGCAGCTGGGGATCAGGACCGGGGAAAACGAACTGTTTTTAGACAATAGTTCTGATATTGAACTGATAAAAGACCAACTGCGTAAAGCCGTGAAAATGGCGCAAAAAAATGGCAGTGTGACAGTTATTGGCCATGCCCGGCCCAATACGGTTACTGCCGTGCGGGAAATGATTCCCGAAATAGAAGCCGGCGGTATCCGGCTGGTATATGTGAACGAATTGCTTGATTAACTAACTAATGGAGGTGGGGAAGGTGGCATCAAGCTATCAGTTTGCCTATGATAAGGCGGTCGCCGACTTAAAAGAAAAGAAGCCGGCAGTTGTATGTCATAATGCTGTGGCCGAGTATTCGGCAATTTCCGGAACCTATGTAGTTCCTTTTTTCCAAAAGCCTTATGTGGTGGATGTTGCCGGCGGTGAGGTTTATGAGCAGGCAACCGGCCGGCGTTGTGCCTTGGGCACCGGGATGCTGATTCTGCATTATCTGGCTTTTTCCCAGGATGTTGAACCGTCCGGGAAATGGATAACCTTAAAAGAAGTACCCAATGGCGGCATGGTTTTTTTTCCGGCCTTTAAAAAAGAGGTGCTGGACGGTCTGGTAAATACCTTTCAGCATGACTTGCCCGCCTTTGACCGCGCCGCCGCTGCCTTTGGCGGCGAAAAGCTAAAAATGGCGCATAGTGCTTACTCTTTCCAGGCTTTCCCCCGGGTGCCGCTGGCGGTATTGCTGTGGGAAGCCGATGAGGAGTTTGGCGGCAACGCCAATTTCTTATTTGACACCACGGTGGAATACTTTTCACCGGTGGAGACCATTATCTGTTTTGGCTATTATCTGGGGTATAAGCTGGCACAGGCATCCGGACTGCCCATTGCAGGCCGGAAGGAAGACCCGTTATGGGATTAAGGTAGCTAAATAAAAGCGAAAAATACGGAAAATGCCCTGCCGGGTTTACGGCAGGGCATTTTCCGTATTTTCTCCTATCAGGAGGTTAGGGGCGGGAACTCTCAAAATCGGCAGATGAAAAGGAGAGTGACTGTGGTTCAGGCGCTTTTAGCACAATGGTAAAATTCGCATTGTTAGGAGAAACCCTGCGCTTGGAAACATAGGAGAGGGTTTGCAGTATGATGTCATCATGCTGCAATTGGATATTGAGGCGGGCATGATAGCCTCGCGGCACGTCAATTTCCAGGGTATCGGCATCAGTCATGGCCGGTATGGAAAATGTTTTACCAAAGCTGGTAATTGTGACGCCGGTGAGTTGCTTTCCTAAAAACGGATACTGCCAGAAATAGTCCGGCTTTTCGATTTTTACTGCGACTGTTACTTTGGTAAGATCACTGCTGCTGGCCGAGGCTGCTGTCGGCAGCATGCTTAAGCCTGCTATAATCATACAAAGCAATAAACAGAGTTTATTTTTCCAGGTCATAGACATCCCTCACAATCAGATAGTTTTGAAGTAGAGGTATTCTTCTATGCTTATCCAAACTTTTCCTCTTTTTTGAGGAATTTTACAAGCTTTTCTACTGTTTATTGCCGGTTTTGCCGCCAAAAGGCGTCATGCTTGACTTTGAGCTGGCGGCGGTCGGGTGGTTCCGGCCAGAGTTCGGCAGCCTTGCCGCCGCGCATGGCGGCGGCAAGGTGGGCGTAAAACGCCGGGTCGGCTGCTTCCAGCGCGGCAATCTGTTCCTTGATTTCCTGACGCTTGGTTTTGCCGTTCATCGGGCAGGGGCTGGCAATGGGTGTTAAGCCGTGCAGGCTGACGCTTTCCCGGAGCTCTTTTTCCCGGAAGTATACCAGCGGGCGGATGACGGTAAGGCCGGTACGGCTTAAGTAGGTTACCGGGGCAAAGGTTTTTAAGTGACCGGCGTACAACATTCCCATGTAGAAGGTTTCCACGGCATCATCGTGATGGTGTGCCAGAGCTACTTTGTTGTAGCCGTGTTGTTTGGCATAATTATTTACGGCACCGCGCCGGAAAAAGGCACAGGTGAAACAAGGGTCCTTCCCGGCGTTATTCTCAATGATACCGGCAATATTGGCTTGGCTGGTGCCAAAAGGAATCCCCAGCCTGGTACAAAAATCCAGCAACGGCGCAGGGTCAAAATCAGTAGTGAACAGGGGGTCAAGGGTAAAGGCGCCCAGCTCAAATTTTACCGGTGAAATGTCTTTGAGAACTGCCAGGGCATAGGTCAGAAACAGGCTGTCTTTGCCGCCGGACAGGCCGACAAGGATTTTGTCCCCGTCCTGGAGCATGTCAAATTCGATAATTGCTCTGACAAACCGGCTGAAGTACGGTTGCGGCAGGTGTTTATGCATGGGTTATTTAGAAGCCTCACTTTCCAGTATTTTGCCTTCGGCCAGCCAATTCCAGTATTTTTTCGGAATGACATGCTGGGCTAGTTTGATGTTTTTGCGGGCGGCAATATACTGTGACTGATAATAAGTTTCCCAGGCGGCGGCAAAATCCTGATTTTCCAGATAAGGCAAGTAAGGGGCGGCGGCAGTCTGTGTTAGCTTGCCCTCCATTAATACCAGTGCCGTATCTTCCAGCAGGAAAACAAGCCGGGTGTTCGGGTAACGGGCAACAAACTTTTTTAAAATGAGATCAGCGGTTTGATGAAACAGTTTTGGCCGTGCCACCAGGGTATTGTCCGGAGCCGGGTGAAAGCGGATAAACCCCAGCATCTTATGCACTTCGTGCGATACTACCTTGGCGCGGGAAAGAAACATCCGGCTGATATCACCAATACCGCAGAAACAATAGGAATGTCCGTAACGGATAGCCTGTTCGGCTGCCGCAAAAATGACAGCCGAACGGTCGGCCGCCTGATAACGCAGATTGGCCGCCACCAGCCGTGTGAGCGTCTGCCCAGGGCTGTCAAGCAGCCAGGCGGCGTTCAGACCGCAGGTGTCAGATACCTGTTTGAGCAAGGTTGCCAGGGGTATTTCGTCCGCATTATATACGGTGGTATCCTTAAACAGGCCGAGACTATCCTGTTCGCTGTGGAAGCAAGGCAGGTCATTATGTATTTGAGCCAGCAACGCGGCTTTAATGATCGGCCATGGCGACTGTGAGCAGATGATCACGTGTGTCCCCCCATAAACTGAGTTGCGTATAATTTTGGCGGTTGGGTTTGGCGAGTTTGATGCGGTCGCCATAAAACCGGCCATCAATGGTAATGAAGGATAATGCGCGCTTAAGCACTAACCCGGCATTTTTTAATTCTGCCGGCTGTGTGAAGCGGTATTCACGGCGGACCCGGACAATTTTGGCGGCCGAGCGCGGGCCCAGGCCGGGTACTTTGAGCAAGTCCTGAAACGAGGCCTTATTTATTTCCAGTGGAAAGATTTCAGGATGATGGAGCGCATAGGCCAGTTTAGGATCAAGGTCCTGATCCAGATTGCCGCAGGTATCGAAAACCAAATCACTGTAGCGAAACCCGTAGAGACGCAGGAGAAAGTCAGACTGGTACAGGCGGTTTTCCCGCAGCAGCGGTGTCTGGCCCACGGTGGCAAGCGGTGTATCGTCTACCGGCTGAAAGGCGCTGAAATACGCGCGTTTCAGGTTGTACTGGTGGTAGAGGCTGGTTACCGACTGCAAAATATCCCGGTCGGCTTCCTGGGCAGCACCCACAATATATTGGGTGGAATGACTGACTCCCGGCTGTTCTTTCAGGTGGCGGCTGATTTTGGCCATACCGTCAAGTATCTCGCCGGTAAAGTTCTTGCTGCTGCTAAGCCGGGCCAAATGAGCGGCGCTGGGAGCCTCCATATTCAGCGATACCCTGTTGGCAAACCGCATGGCGGCGGCCACATCGGCATCGGCGGCACCCGGCAAAATTTTAAGGTGGATGTAGCCGCCAAATTTGTAGCGGCTGCGGAGGACTTCCGCCACTTTAAGGATTTCACTCATGGTATGGCCGGTGGAGTGGGTAACACCTGAACTTAAAAACAAGCCTTCCACATAATTGCGGCGGTAAAATTCCATAAATAGTCCGGCCAATTCATCGGCAGCAAACTTGGTGCGGGCGACATCGCGTCCGGCGCGGTTGGGACAATAGGCACAGTCTTTTTCACAGTAATTTGTCAATAGCACCTTAAACAGGGAAATGCAGCGTCCGTCAGGAGTAAAGGAATGACATATGCCGCTGGGGGCGGTTGCCCCAATATTCCATTGTCCGGGCTTTTTTACTCTGGTGGCGGTTGAGGCACACACATCATATTTAGCCCCTTCGCCCAAAATTTTCAGCTTAGCCAGTGGGTCCAGCGTTTTCATGGTTTCACCACCAATATGTATTGTAACGTACGGCGCGTACAAACTCAACGAATGTACACAGAAACACTAGCATAATTATAACACAAGAACATATGTTCTGCAAACGTTTGTTCTTTCGACTAGCTGATAAATAAGCTAATACGGCAGGAATAATAGGGGTAATTGTCGAATTATCGAATGTAAGAAACATTTATTTTTTCCGGAGGCTGTTATGCAGGTACTTGGCCGTTTGTTTAATTGCATCAATGCTCTGCTTGGGCTCAATACCCTCAAGTCATTGCTGCGGTTTTGGGGATTTATGCTGGTTTTGCTGCCTTGTATTACGTTAATGCTTATTTTTACTTACTATGAGCTGCAGAATACCAAGCGGGGAAGCGCCGAGAATCTTGAGCAGATGATTACGATGCAGCAGGATACCATTGATAAGTGGTTTCATGAGCGCGCTGCCGTCATCAGAGATATGGCCAACTGGCCGGTGCTTAAAGCCGAAACAGAGGATATTGAGTCTATCAACGCAAGAATCAAGCAGTTCCTGCAAAGTCAGGATGAGTTTTCTGCTGTCATTTATGTTAATAAAGCGGGAGTTACGGTTGCCGCTCCGTTTGCGACGACAGGAATTGATATATCTGACCGTCCTTATTATCAAAAAGCTGCCCAAGGACAGGAATATGTAAGCGATGTGCTGACAGCACGGGGAGCAGCCGACGGACAGCCTGTAGTTGTTTTTTCTGCCCCTGTCTTTGATGAATACCGTCAATTTAAAGGTCTGATGCTGGGAGCAGTCAAACTTGCCACCATTGACAAGATTATGAAACAGTTTCAGTTTGGCCGTACAGGAGAAACCTATCTGATTAATCAACAGGGGGTAATGATTACCGAGTCGCGGTTTATCGGTCAACTGGTAGAAACCGGGGTTGCTAAGGACAATGCCAGGCTGAGTTTCCCGATTAACGGCGAAACGCTGCAAGTGGTCAGCCAGGGCAAAACAGGTACTGCCGCCTATACCAACTACCGCGGCCAAGAGGTTATCGGTGCCTATCGCCAGCTGATTAACCGTGACTGGATTATCATTGGCGAGGTTGAAAAAGGGGAAATATTAGAGTCCTTTTACCGACAAATCAGCATTATGTTTATCTGTTTCCTGGTATTAATGCTGGCGACCCTGCCATTAACCATGGTGCTGGAAAAGCGGCTGGCAACTCCCATCAGGCGGTTGATCGCCGGGGCAGACGCCATGCGGGCCGGTGATTATAGTTACCGGGTTGAGCAGAGCCTTATTGATGTTTCGGTTTCGGAGATCAAAACCCTATGCAATGTTTTCAATTATATGGCGGAAAACATCCGTACGAAAACAGAAACGCTGAATGATGCCAATCAGGCGCTTACTGTTGCCAGAGATGCAGCTCTCGCAGCCTCGGTGGCAAAATCACAGTTTTTAGCCAATATGAGTCATGAGATCCGCACGCCGTTAAATGCAATTTTAGGAATGGGCGAGCTGCTGGGAGAAACCCCGCTTACGCCTGAACAGGAAAAATATGTGCGGGTGTCCCGGTCGGCCGGAGAAAATTTACTTAATCTTATCAACGATATCCTGGATCTTTCCAAGATAGAGCTTGGGCATCCAACTTTAAATAAAAGCGAGTTTGATTTATTTATCGCGGTGGAAGAGACTTGTCAGATTATACTGCTGCAGGCCCAGCAAAAAGGCATTGCGCTTCACTGGCATATCAGGCCGGAAACACCTTCCCGCCTGATTGGTGATCCGGCGCGCTTGCAGCAGGTGCTCATCAACCTGCTGGCCAATGCCGTTAAATTCACAGAAGCCGGTGAGGTTACGCTAGAGGTAGCGCAAAGAAGCCAACCGGAAGCCGGCTTTGTCGAATTGCTGTTTGTTGTGCGCGATACCGGTATTGGCATTCCTCAGGACAAGCTTGGACACATTTTTGAGAGGTTTACCCAGGTTGACGCTTCCGATACCCGAAAATATGGCGGCACCGGCTTAGGACTGGCCATTGCCAAGCGTTTGGTGGAATTAATGGAAGGCCGTATTTGGGTGGAAAGTATGCTGGGAGTGGGCAGTACTTTTTACTTTACCGTAATAGTTGGTCAGGGAAATGGAACTACAGAAGCCGCTCACCTGTCCTGCACCGGGCTTATCGCCGGCCAGCAGCCAATACCGGAAGCCATCCGGCAGGAGCCGCTGAATATTTTGCTGGTGGAAGACTCGGCAGATAACCAACTGCTGATTGAGGCTTATCTCAGAAAGACTCCGTATAAGCTGGATATAGCTGACAATGGTCAGATTGCTGTGGAAAAGTTTATGGCCCGCCAATATCATCTGGTGTTTATGGATATGCAAATGCCGGTGCTGGATGGCTATCAGGCCACCAGAACCATCAGAAACTGGGAACAGGAACAGGGGCGTACCCGTACACCCATTATTGCCCTGACAGCGTATGCGTTGCAGGAAGATGGCATAAAAACACGTGATTCAGGCTGTGATGCCCATCTTACCAAACCCATTAAGAAGCGTGTTCTGTTGGATGCCATAGCACATTTTGCGAGGAGGAACCTGATGTGAAATACAGTGTTGTTATTGATCGTGATCTGGAGGATTTGATTCCAGGATTTCTGCAAAAGCGGCAGGAAGATATCAATGCTATTGTAACTGCCGCAGATAGTAAGGACTCTGAGGCCATACGGGTAATTGGGCATACACTAAAAGGTATTGGCGGCGGCTATGGTTTTGACAGAATCACCGAGCTCGGGGCAGCCATTGAACAGGCCGGAAAACAACAGGAGCCGGTTAGAGCCCGCGAACTAGCCCAGGAATTGAAGCAATATCTTGAAGTTGTTGAAATCTGCTATGAATAGGCAGGGAGGAGTACTCAGATGGCTATCTTAATTGTTGACGATTCGGCAGACAGCCGGGTATTGGTTAAACGTTTATTGGAGAAAAATGGGTTTAGTGAGGTAATTACCGCCGAAACGGCATTCGCCGCTTTTGACTTATTGGGAATGGACCGGCCGGCCTGTGCGTCCACACGCATTGATCTTATTCTCATGGATGTAATTATGCCGGACATGGATGGGATTGAAGCCTGCCGGCTGATAAAAGCCAATCGATGTTTAAAAGACATTCCGATTATTGTTATCACGGCCAGTGATATCACGGAGACGCTGGAAAGGGCATTTACCGCCGGGGCTATGGATTTTATCACCAAACCGGTCAAGCCGCTGGAACTCAAAGCAAGGGTGCTTTCGGCTTTGAAAATCAAATATGAAATCGATCAGCGTAAAGCACGGGAGGCTGAATTGGTAAAGGTTCTGGAAGAACTGGAAAATGCCAATCGAGAATTAAGCCGCCTGTCTTCGCTGGACGGTTTAACCGGCATTGCGAACAGGCGGCATTTTGAACGAATCTATGATATGGAATGGCGGCGGGCGGCAAGAACAGGCAGCGAACTGTCGGTTCTGTTTCTGGATCTTGATTTTTTTAAATATTACAATGACACCTATGGGCACCAGGAAGGCGACGATTGCTTGAAACAGGTGGCGGCAGCCGCAGGCCGGGTTCTAAAACGGCCGGGTGATTTATTGGCACGCTATGGCGGTGAGGAATTTGTTGTTATTTTGCCGGAAACCTCCATTGCCGGCGCTGCCGAGGTCGCGGAAGCCATTCGGCAAGCCATCGAGCGGTGCAATATACCGCATAGCGCCTCGCCGGTGGCTGCCCATGTGACGGTAAGCGTAGGCGTGGCAGGCGGCCGTGTAACACCGGAGGATAAGCCGTCCGACTTTATTGCCCGGGCTGATAAGGCGCTGTATGAAGCAAAACATAGCGGACGCAACCGGGTCAAAGTGGCGGACTGCTAGTTCTGGGAGACTACTAATTCTGTTTGATTAAATACTGCCAGAAGGTCTCCAGACATGCCGGGCGCAGCGGCTGACGGCTAAGGGCATAGAATTGGCGTTTGATGGCGGTGCCGGGTAGTGGCAGTGCAATAAGCTGACCGGAGGCAAGCTCGCTCTCCACGGCCCAGGCAGAGATAAAGCCTACGCCGATTTTGTTCATAATGGCGGCTTTTATTGCTTGATTACTGCCTGCTTCCATCACGACAGTAAGGTCAGCGGCTGTTATGCCCAGCCGTGCCAGTGCCTCCAGCGCCGAACGTGCCGTACCGGAGGATTCTTTTCGCAAAATAAACGGTAAGGCAGGCAGCCAGTCTTTGACCGGGGAAGTGCCGCTGGCCGGTTTAAAATCCGGATGGGCGGCAAGCACCAGGGCATCTGTCCATAAGGGCTGACTAATAAGGCTGTCATCGGGTTTCGAGCCGATGACAGCAATGGGAAACTCGCCCTGGGTAAACCTTTTCAAGATGGTTTGGCTGTCGCCTGTTACCAAAGACAGCGTAAGTCCGGGATGTTCACTGAGAAACCTGGCCAATAGCGGCGGCAGGATATAATCTGCCGGGATTGTGCTGGCACCCAGCAGTATCCGGCCTCTTGAACCTTGTGTCATGGCCTGAATTTCACTATGGGTGCTGGCAACCAGGCTGTTAATTGTCCGGGTAGTTTCGTATAGCTTTTCTCCGTAGATAGTTAGTGATACCCCTTTGGATGTCCGGGTAAATAACGGGCAGCCAAAATTTTTTTCCAGGTTGTCGATATGAAAGGAAACGGTCGGCTGGGTTAGGGCGAGTTTTTTTGCAGCGGCGGAAAAGCTGCCTTCTTCGGCTACTTGTAAAAATACGGTTAATGATTGAATATAGGACATATGCTCACCTCAGATATAAATAGATATTCCAAATGAAATTTTTACCGTGTGTTGTATAGTTGTATAATTCGGAAACTAAGATACAATTTCCTCTTAAACAATGGCTTGGCAGGAATATTATTATAAGCATGTAATATTTATTGTACCGATAAGCAAAGGAGTTTGATGGACTGTGGCGAATATATTTGATCTGAGGGACTTATTATTAAATTTGCCAAGTCGCAGAACTTCCGGTCGGAATGTTCTGAGGCCGGCGGTGAGTATACTATCCATATAGCAGATAATCTAATCATAGTATACTTTGCGAGTGCATAGGGAAAGGGTTAGTAAATGCTCAGTTGTGTAATTACATTTCCGTCAGTATATCACGCCTTCCGGGCGAAAAAGATTTTAAAAGAACACAGCATTGTCGCCGAGCTTGTGCCTGTACCGCGTGAACTGAGTGCCTCTTGTGAAGGTTTGGCAGCCCAGGTTGCGGAACAGGACGTTGACAAGGCTGTTGAAGTGTTGGGGGCCAAGGGAATCGTTATGCTGCAAAAAGGTGTCAAGCTGGTACAGGCGTATTGATACCGCGTTTTTTAAGAGTCTGCATAGGCAGGCTCTGTTTTTTTTTCTGCAAATCAACAGGAAAAGACAAACATATGGAGAAAATATTAATGTTTACCCTACTTAACACTTGGAGGAAGCTATGAATAACATATTTGACCGCTTGAACCCGGCACAGCAGGAAGCTGTTGCCCATGTAAACGGGCCGCTCCTAATCATGGCAGGAGCCGGTTCAGGCAAGACCAAGGTCCTGACAAGCCGGATTGCCAATCTCTTAGCACAGGGAGTGGCACCTTATAATATTCTGGCCATAACCTTTACCAACAAAGCGGCTGCCGAAATGAAAGCGCGGGTGGCCGGGATCGTTGGCCTGGTTGCCAAAGATATTTGGCTGAGTACCTTTCATGCCTTCTGCGCCAAATTCCTGCGGATGGAGATTGAAAACCTGGGCGGCTATACCCGCAATTTCGTCATCTATGATGCCGGTGATTCGCAGTCGCTGATTAAAACCTGTCTGAAGGAACTCAACCTTGACGAAAAGCAGTTTACGCCCGGCGGTGTGCAGGCCACCATCTCTAATGCCAAGAATGCGCTGCAGGATGTGCGGGAGTTCACTTCGCAGGCCGACAATTTTTACAACCTCAGAGTAGCCGAAGTGTACAAACTGTACCAGAGCAAACTCAAAGTCCATAATGCGCTGGATTTTGACGACCTCCTGATGCTGTCGGTGGAACTGCTGGAATATAATGCCACGGTTCGGGAAAAATATCAGCAAAAATTCCACTACATCCTAATCGACGAGTATCAGGATACCAACCGTGCTCAATACCTGCTTGCCCGGACGCTGGCGGCCAAACATAGAAACATCTGCGTGGTAGGTGATGTTGACCAGAGTATTTATGCCTGGCGGGGGGCAGATATTCAGAATATCCTTGATTTTGAATCCGATTATCCGGATGCCAAAGTCATTAAATTAGAGCAAAATTACCGTTCCACCCAAACGATACTCGATGCTGCCAATGCCGTCATCGAAAACAATTGCAACCGCAAGCCCAAGTCATTATGGACAGATAATCAGGCTGGCGATACCATAACTCACTATCTGGCAATGGATGAACGGGACGAAGCCCGGTATATCACCGATAATATTGTGAAACTCAATACGGTGTATCGTACACCTTATAAAGATATCGCCATATTGTACCGTACCAATGCCCAGTCACGCACCATTGAGGAAGGCCTGCGCAATGCCGCTATTCCTTATACCATGGTGGGCGGCCTCAGGTTCTATGACCGAAAGGAAATAAAAGACATCATGGCGTATATCAAGGTGCTTTTCAACCCGGCAGATGCCGTCAGCCTGCTGCGTATTATCAATGTGCCCCGCCGGGGGATTGGCAATACTACCATTGGCCGGCTGGAAGAATATGCGGCCGGGCAGGGTGTGCCGCTGTTCGATGCCGTGTCCAACCCTGACTTGGTGCCGGGACTTACTAAGCGGGCTAAGCATCAGCTGGAAGGGCTGGCCGAATTGATTTTCAATTTGATGGCCTGCCAGAATACCCTGCCTGTGCCCGAACTGGTGGATAAAGTCATGCGCGATTCCGGTTATCTGGCCGAGCTGGAAGCCGACAGCGACCCGCAGGCGATGAGCCGCATCGAAAACTTAAAGGAACTTGTCAGTGACGCCAAAAAATTTGCCGAAACCGAAGCGGAAAATACGCTGGAAGAATTTTTAAGCCATGTGTCGCTGCTGACAGATCTTGATAATAATGAATTCTCTGATGACAAGGTGACCCTCATGACCCTGCATTCGGCCAAAGGGCTGGAGTTCCCTGTCGTATTTCTTGCCGGACTGGAAGAAGGTATCTTCCCCCATGTCCGCACCCTGATGGATGAACGGGAAATTGAGGAAGAACGGCGGTTGTGTTATGTCGGTATCACCCGGGCTGAGCGCAAGCTGTATATATCCAATGCCCGGCAGCGCATGATTTACGGGAATACGGTATGCTATTCGCCGTCCCGGTTCCTGGATGAAATACCGCCTGAGCTCATGGAACGTTATGCGCCGCAGCGCCCTGCCTATTTGTCATCCATGCCCGGCAGCCGTCCGGTTGCCGCCGCTTCGCTGCCTAAGGCAGCGGTCAAACCGGAACTCACTATCCTGAAAAGCCCGGTGCAAAACCCGGCTAAGCCACAGAACCTGGAATGGAAAGCCGGGGAAAAGGTGTATCACGCCAAGTGGGGCACAGGCACGGTGGTGGCCGTCAGCGGCAGTGGTGACAATATGCAGCTTAGCATTGCCTTTCCTAATGAAGGCATCAAAAAACTGCTGGCCCAACTGGCGCCAATCAGCAGAGTCTAATATATTCTTCGGGGGTTTTACGACATGAATACCGCGATACCGGATAGCCTGACGGCTGCTGCGGAGGAAATTGAAAAATTAAAAAAAACCATCCACTATCACAGTCACCGCTACTACGTGCTTGACAATCCTGAAATCAGCGATGCCGAATTTGACAAACTGCTGAGGCAGCTTATTGACCTTGAAACCGCCTATCCTTCGCTGATTACCCCCGATTCCCCCAGTCAGCGGGTGGGTGGCGCGCCGGCCGGCGGTTTTGCGCGGGTGGCCCATTTGACGCCGATGCTTAGTTTGGGCAACGCTTTCTCCGCCGGGGAACTGCAGGCGTTTGACGCCAGAGTGCGGGGCAGCCTTGACGGCCAGGCTGTGGAATATGTTGTTGAACTCAAAATTGACGGCCTGGCCATGAACCTTGTCTATGAACATGGCCGGCTGACCCGGGGAGCTACCCGGGGTGACGGCGTTTATGGCGAAGACGTGTCAACCAATATCCGTACCATCCGCTCGGTGCCATTGGTGTTGAGCGAGACCGGCGGCATTCCGCCGCTGTTGGAAGTACGCGGGGAAGTGTATTTGCCCAGGCGGGAATTTGACCGGCTGAATACACTTAGGGAAGCTGCCGGTGAGCCGCTTATGGCCAATCCCCGCAATGCCGCCGCCGGTTCCATCCGTCAGCTTGACCCCAGAATCACGGCAGAACGGGCGCTGGATATTTCCATGCATGGTTTGGGGACCGAAGAAGGTCTTGGGGTCACTACCCACTCGGCCATGCTGGAGAAACTGCAGGCACTGGGTTTTAAAATCAATCCCCATTACCGGACCTTTGACAATATTGACGAAGTGGCACAGTACTGCGAAAGCTGGGCGGAAAAGCGGGTTGATTTGCCTTATGACATTGACGGCCTGGTAATCAAAGTCAATAGTCTGGCCCAGCAGCGCCTGCTTGGTTCCACCGCCAAAGACCCGCGCTGGGCCATTGCCTATAAATTCCCGGCAGAGCAGGCGACGACCATTCTGGAAGACATCTTTGTGCGGGTTGGCCGTACCGGGGCGCTGACACCCACTGCCGTACTGCGGCCTGTCAGACTGGCAGGGACTACGGTGAGCCGGGCTACCCTGCATAATGCCGATTTTATTCAGGAAAAGGATATTCGCCTTGGCGATACCGTCATTGTTCATAAAGCCGGGGAAATTATTCCTGAGGTGGTTGCGGTTGTGGAGAGCCGGCGCACAGGGCAGGAACAGCCCTTTATTATGCCTGCAAGCTGCCCCGAATGCGGCAAGCAGATTGTCCGCGAAACCGGAGAAGCAGCCCATAAATGCGTCAATCCCCGCTGTCCGGCGCTGCTGCGGGAAGGACTTATCCACTTCGTTTCCCGTGATGCGATGAATATTGACGGACTGGGCCCGGCGGTCATCACCAGCCTGCTCGAGGCCGGACTGGTAAAAGACGCGGCAGATTTGTATACGCTGCAGCCGGCAACGCTGGCGGTGATGGAACGTATGGGCGAAAAATCGGCAGGCAATCTGGTGAAAGCCATAGCAGCCAGCAAAGAGGCCGGTTTATCCCGGGCGCTGTTTGCTTTGGGCATACGGCATGTCGGCGCCAAAGCCTCGGCACTCTTAGCCCGGTACTATGGTGATATTGACAGGCTGGCTGTGGCCGGCGCCGAAGAACTTACGACAATTGGTGAAATCGGCCCCAAAATTGCCGAAAGTGTGGTAAACTATTTTGCCGATCCCGATAATTTGGCGTACATCGGGAAGCTCAAAGCCGTGGGCGTGAAACTGACCGAAGAACGCCAGGAGCCTCTGAGTCAGGAATTGGCGGGCAAAACCTTTGTCCTGACAGGCACCTTGACCATGCCGCGCAAAGAAGCCGAAGCCCTTATTGCTGCCTGTGGCGGCAAGATATCCTCATCTGTCAGCAAAAAGACCAGCTATGTCGTAGCCGGTGAGGAGGCCGGCAGTAAGCTGGATAAGGCCAATGAACTGGGTGTTCCGGTCCTGAATGAAGAAGAGTTCCTGATGCTGGTACAAAAGCCGCAAGCATGATATAATAAAATTTATTGGAAAATGGTGACACACCCTGCCGGGTACTTGGGGTAAGGTGTGTTCTTACGTAACCTTATAGGAAGGTGATACTTATGAAAATAAACCGTCAAGATGTTGAAACCGTAGCTCTGTTATCCCGTCTGGAAATGACGCCGGAGGAACTGGAGGCATATGCCGTTCAGCTTAATGCAATCTTAGAGTATGCCGATATCCTCAATAAGCTTGATACCAAAGGCGTGGAACCCACAGCCCATGTGCTGCCGCTCAAAAATGTCATGCGGCCTGATGAAGTCAAGCCTTCGCTGCCGCGGGAATTGGCTCTGGTTAATGCGCCTGAGGCGGAAGACGGCTATTTCAAAGTACCTAAGATCATGGAAGGGTAAGGATGGGAGGTCAAGAAGTGGAATTATTTAAACATACTGCGCATGCTCTGCATGACATGCTGCAAAGCAAACAGATATCGGCAGTCGAACTGACCAATGCCGTATTTGCCCGCACCGATGCTGTCGAGCCCAAGCTGCGCTCTTACATAACAGAAACCAGGGAACAAGCGCTGGCTCAGGCCGCCGCCGTTGACAACAAGATTGCACGGGGCGAGCAAATTGCGCCACTGGCCGGTATTCCCGGCGCGCTGAAAGACAATATTTGCACCAAAGGCGTTAAGACTACCTGCGCCTCCAGGATTCTGGCCAATTTTGTGCCGCCCTATGATGCCACCGTTGTAGACAAGCTGGCAGCACAGGATGCTGTGCTTGTAGGTAAAACCAACTGCGACGAATTTGCCATGGGCGGTTCAACGGAAAACTCGGGCTTTTTCATTACCCGCAATCCCTGGGACACAGACCGGGTTCCCGGCGGTTCCAGCGGCGGTTCTGCGGCGGCAGTAACGGCCGGACAAGCCATCTGGGCGCTTGGCTCAGATACCGGCGGTTCTATCCGCCAGCCGGCAGCGTATTGCGGCAATGTCGGCCTTAAGCCAACCTATGGCCGTGTATCCCGCTATGGGTTGGTAGCCTATGCCTCGTCCTTAGATCAAATCGGCCCTTTTGCCAAAGACGTTACCGATTGTGCCCTGGTGCTTAATGCCATTGCCGGGCATGACGCCAAGGATTCCACCTCCATCAACGCCGTGGCGCCGGACTATACCAAGGCGCTGGTACAGGATGTCAAAGGTCTCAAAATTGGCCTGCCGAAAGAGTATTTCGCCGCCGGTATCCAGCCGGAAGTGGCGGCCGCTATCCAAAAGGCTGTTGACCAGCTTGTTACCATGGGGGCGGAAGTCAGGGAGGTTTCCCTGCCGCATACCGAATATGCCCTGCCAGCCTATTATCTCATTGCTCCGGCAGAAGCCAGCTCCAATCTGGCCCGCTATGACGGTGTCGGCTTTGGTCATCGCGCTTCCGGCAGCGATATTATCGATATGTACAAAAAAAGCCGGAGTGAAGGCTTTGGCCCCGAAGTCAAGCGCCGGGTCATGCTGGGAACCTATGCCTTAAGCTCAGGCTATTATGATGCTTATTATCTTAAAGCACTGCAGGTGCGCACCTTAGTGAAGCAGGATTTTGATAAAGCTTTTGCCGAAGTCGATGTACTTATTGCCCCGACAGCACCGACTACCGCCTTCAAAATCGGCGAACTCAGTGACCCGCTGGCCATGTATCTGCAGGATATTTGCACCATTCCCGTCAACCTTGCCGGTTTGCCCGGGATCTCAATACCCTGCGGTTTTGCTCAGGGCTTGCCTGTCGGCATGCAGATCATCGGCAAACCGTTGGCCGAGGCCACCATTATTCAAGCGGCTTACGCCTTCGAACAGGCCAACGATTATCATACGCGTTTTGCGCCGCTGGGGGAGGGTTAATGCCATGAAATACGAAACAGTCATTGGACTTGAGGTCCATTGTGAGCTTAAAACCGAATCGAAAATATTCTGCGGCTGCAGCACCAAATTCGGTGCCGATCAAAATACCAACGTGTGCCCGGTCTGCCTCGGCTTGCCTGGTGTATTGCCTGTCATTAATGAAAAAGTTGTGGAATTTGCCGTGCGGGCCGGCTTGGCTCTTAACTGCCAAATACTGCCGTTTAGCAAATTTGACCGCAAAAACTACTATTACCCTGATCTGCCGAAGAACTACCAGACCTCCCAGTATGATCTGCCGATTGCCGTTAATGGCTACCTGGATATCGAAGTCAATGGCGAAACCAAACGTATCGGCATTACCCGTGTCCATATGGAAGAAGATGCCGGCAAACTGGTGCATTCAGGCACGATTATGAGTAGCGAGTATGCTTTGGTGGATTACAACCGTACCGGCGTGCCGCTGATTGAGATTGTATCCGAGCCGGATCTCCGCTCGCCGGAAGAGGCCAAAGCCTATCTGGAAAAAATGAGAAGCATTCTTCAATATATCGATGTTTCCGACTGCAAAATGGAAGAAGGCAGCCTGCGTTGTGATGCCAACATTTCGCTCCGCCCGGCAGGTACCCAGCCGTTTGGCACCAAAGCCGAACTCAAGAACCTCAACTCCTTCCGGTCGGTGCAGCGCGGCCTGGAGTATGAAGTGGAGCGCCAGACCGACGTGCTGGAAGATGGCGGACGGATTATCCAGGAAACCCGTTCCTGGGATGAAGCCAAAGGTGTGACCCGGTCTATGCGCAGCAAAGAACAGGCCCATGACTACCGCTATTTCCCCGAACCGGAACTGGTTCCGATTATGGTTGATCCGGCTAAAGTAGAAAGCATCCGCGCTCAATTGCCGGAGCTTCCTGATGCGCGCAAAGCCAGGATGATGGCCGATCACGGCCTGTCGGCCTATGATGCTGAAACCATTACCGCCAGCCGCGCCATGGCTGATTATTTTGATGCTGCCGTCAAGGCCGGAGCCGAGGCCAAAGCAGCGGCCAACTGGCTGATGGGCGATGTATCCAAGCATCTTAATGCCGCCAATATACCTGTGGAAGCTTGCCCGGTTACCGCGGCAAAGCTTGCAGGGCTCATTGCCTTAATTGACAAAGGCACAATATCCGGCAAAATTGCCAAAACCGTGTTTGAAAGCATGTGGGAAAGCGGTAAAGACGCTGAGACTATCGTCAAAGAGCAAGGACTGGTGCAAATCAGTGATGAAGGCGCCATTGTTGCCATTGTTGACGGTGTTATTGCCGCTAACCCGCAATCGGTCGCTGATTTTAACGCCGGCAAGGAAAAAGCCATCGGCTTCTTAGTCGGTCAGGTTATGAAACAAAGCAAAGGCCGTGCCAATCCGGAACTTGTTAACAAGCTGTTAAAAGAACGTCTGACTTGTGGTTAAGATAAGCCTGATAGAAAGCTGCCGCACGAATTTCAGTGCGGCAGCTTTCTTTTTTTGTAGCTTTGCCGGAAAAGTTTTCTTGAATTAAAGCCGGTATCAGCGCGCATAATGGTATTGATACGCCAAAAAAAGAGGTTATGCCATGTTAAAAGCTACCTGGAATTTGAAAGCCGTCTTGGCTGTCCATGTTTTGCGGCTGGCTGCCGGAATCGTTGTTGTGCGCTTGGTGTATCCGTTGTTTTTTGAAGCCAGTCCGTTGGTTATCGAACTGACAGACCGGACCCTTGTACTGGTACTCGTGCTGTGGGCAATCCGCAATACCCGGGGTGACTTGGCAGCCTTAGGCTTGTCGTTGGCCAATTGGCCGCGCAATGTAGTGAAAGGGCTGGCAGGCGGGCTGGTGCTGTTATTTATCAGTCTCTATAGCGAGCGGTTGTATACCACAGTCTTATTAGTATCGCCCACCCAGCATCCGATAGTGCTGGAAGTGCAGGCCGCCATATCCTGGGAGCAGCTCCTAATCCCGCTGTTTCTAGCCGGGGTGGCCGCACCGGTTACCGAAGAAGTGCTGTACCGGATGTTTACTTTTTTGCCGTGCAAAGATAAATGGGGGCTCTGGGGGGGCGCGTTAATCAGTGCCGGCATATTTGCTCTTTTTCATTTTAATGCCTACTGGCTGGCAGAAATGATCATTGTCGGCATCGGCTTTGCACTGCTGTATTTTTGGACCGGGTCATTAATCACCTCCATCACGGCGCATTCTTTTATTAACACCAGCAAAATTGTCATGATGTATCTGGGTGTGCCGCTTTTGTAGCAGGAATTTTTCCTTGGACAATAGAATTCATCTGTGTGGAAAAATTTGCATAGATGGAGTGATAACAAATGAGTGACCAACAAGCAGTGAGCTGTCTTAAGCCTGAGGTGAACTGTCCGTGTCCCAAAACCGAATGCGACAACCATTCCCAGTGCTGTAAGTGTGTAACAGCTCACCGCAGCGCTGGCAGCCCGACGAACTGTATGGCCCAGCTTGTAAAAAACTAGTCACCCAAGGGAGGACTTTTTTCATGACCATAAGCCAAGGATTAACGGCCGAAAAGCTCCGCTTTACCTGTGATGAAAATGTTTTTGACTTTGACACAACCGAAACGGTGCCGCCGCTTGAAGTAATGATCGGTCAGGAACGGGCGGTAAAAGCTGTCGAATTTGGTTTGTTTACCAAAAACCCCGGCTATAATATCTTTATTTCAGGCTTAGTTGGTACTGGCAAAATTACTTATGCGGAAACGGCTGTTAAAAAGGTTGCCGGTAATCAGGAAGTCCCCAATGATTGGTGTTATGTAAATAATTTAGAAACTCCCGGACAGCCGATTGCCCTGGCATTACCTGCCGGGATGGGCTATAGTTTTAAACAGGATATGCAGGAACTGGTGGAAAACCTGAAAACCGACATTCCTAAAGTGTTTAGCAGTGAAGATTATGAACAGGCCAAGTCTGAATTGGTAAAACAATACCAGGAACAGCGGTCAGTCATGGTGGAGGAATTCACCCAGTATGCCGAAACCCAGGGCATTTCGCCGCAATGGAGTTCGACTGGGTTTGTCGGACTGCCGATGGTGGATGGCAAGGCGGTAGGTCCGGAAGACTACCAGAAACTCGACAAGCAGCAACGTGATATTATTGAAAAAAACATGCTGGCCGTACACGAAAAAGGAATGGATGTTGTCCGGCGGGTGCAGCTTTTGGAGCGGAGTGTTCGCGAACAGCTGAAGCAGCTTGATATCAAAATTGGCCTGTTTGCCGCCGGTCACCTTATTGAGGAATTCAAAGAAAAGTACCGGGATTATCAGCCTGTTGTCGACTTTTTGGAAGCCATTAAACAGGATGTGTCCAAAAATATCAATGAATTTAAACCCCAGGCCGAGGAAGAAAATAGTCCGCTCATGTTATTTAAGCGGCCGGCCCAGGATGCCAAAGATAAATATAATGTTAACCTGCTGGTAGATAATCGTGAAACCCAGGGTGCGCCGGTGATTGTTGAGATTAATCCGACATACTATAATCTGGTGGGCCGGGCTGAATACGAAACCCGCATGGGTGTTGTCAGCACTGATTTTACGATGATTAAACCGGGAGCCCTGCATAAGGCCAATGGCGGTTATCTGATTTTAAACGCCCGCGATGTATTGACCAATATTGGCGCCTGGGAAGCACTGAAACGGGTGCTCAAAACCAAGAAGCTGCAAATCGAGAACTTGGGAGAGCAGTATGGGGTGTTGGCCATGGCTTCGCTCAAACCGGAACCCATTCCCATCAATGTAAAAGTCATACTGATTGGTAATCCCTACATTTATCAGCTGCTATACAACTATGACGAAGACTTCCGGAAATTGTTTAAAGCCCATGCCGATTTTGACGTAGTGATGGAGAATAATCCGGTCAATATTCAAAAGCTTGCCGGTTTTATCAGTTCAACAGTAAGCCGGGAAAAACTCAAGCATTTTGATAAAGCAGCGGTGGCCCGGGTAGTGGAATACAGTTCACGCCTGACCGGCACTCAAACCAAGCTTACCACCCGGTTCAATGAGGTTGTCGAACTGCTGTGCGAAGCCGATGTCTGGGCTACTCTGGATAACAGCCAGGTAGTTACCACCGGGCATATCAAGAAAGCCATTGAAGAGAAACGCTATCGTGCCAACAAATACGAAGAACGCCTGCAGGAGATGTTTGCCGAAGGCCAGCTCCTGATTGATACCGAAGGGGAAAAGGTCGGCCAGGTAAACGGCCTGGCGGTACTGTCTGTCGGCGAATACATGTTTGGCAAACCCTCCCGTATTACTGCCAATACCTATCTTGGCAAAAGCGGTGTAGTCAATATCGAACGCGAAACCAAGACCAGCGGCACCAGCCATACCAAAGGCGTGCTGATTCTAAGCGGTTATCTTGGCCAGAAATATGCCCAGAAGCACCCGCTGACCCTGACTGCCAGCCTGACCTTTGAACAATTGTATGACGGTGTTGACGGCGACAGCGCCTCCAGCACCGAATTGTATGCGATTTTATCAAGCTTATCCGGTTTGCCGATTAAGCAATATATTGCCATTACCGGTTCAGTTAACCAAAAGGGCGAGGTTCAGCCGATCGGTGGCGCAACCGAAAAAATCGAAGGCTTTTTCGCAGTTTGTAAGCTAAAAGGGTTGACCGGCAAGCAAGGGGTAATGATTCCTCATCAAAATGTCAGCAATTTGGCGCTAAGTGATGAAGTTATCGAAGCCGTGCGTCAAGGCAAGTTCCATATCTATCCGGTTAAGACCATTGATCAGGGGATTGAAATTCTGACAGGCACACCAGCCGGTGAGCCTGGTGCCGACGGCAGCTATCCGGCCGGTACGGTGAATGCTCTTGTCAGTCAAAAACTGAAAGAATATACCGATACGCTGATCAAGCTGAGCAAGTCTTCTGAGGATAAGAACGATTGAACAAAGAGGGCGGATAATTCCGCCCTCTATTTAACTCCTTAATTTAAGAACAGGCTAAGGGCAACATCGACTTCCACCATCGCCATTGGGCTTGGTGCAAGCCGTGTTTTCTTTACATAAAGAAAAGGTGAAACATGTGCCGAAACAAATTAATAAACCGCCGGTAGAGACCGGCAAAACCTACACCATTGATATTACCGGTCTGGGGCATAGCGGTGAAGGCGTAGGACGGTATCAGGACTTTACCGTATTTGTACCCAATGCCCTGCCGGGAGAGAAAATAACGGCAGTTATTACCACCGTCAAAAAAACATATGCCGTTGGCCGCCTTGATACCGTACAAATCCCGTCACCGCACCGGACAACCCCTGACTGCGGGATATACCGGGAGTGCGGCGGCTGTCAACTACAGCATCTGAGCTATCAGGAACAGCTAAAGGTCAAGCGCAGTCAGGTCGTTGATGCCGTAACCCGTATCGGTAAATTGTCTGACGTTATCGTCCACCCTACTATCGGCGCGGAAAATCCCTGGTATTATCGCAATAAAATGCAATTTCCGGTGGGCCGCAAGAACGGCAAAGTGGTCATTGGCTGTTACTCACAGGGAAGTCATGATATTGTCGATATCGATAATTGTCTAATCCAGCATCAGACTAATAATGATATTGTCCGCGCAGTCAGGGATGTTGTTGACGAACTCGGCATTGCCGCTTATGAGGAACAGACCGGGCAAGGCGTACTTCGTCATGTCCTGGGGCGGGTTGGCACAGCCACCGGCGAGGTTATGGTGGTATTAGTAACGGCAACCGAGCGTCTGCCGCAGCGCGGTGCCCTGATTGAACGCCTCAAAAGCAAAATTCCCGGACTTGTCAGCATTGTTCAAAATGTTAACCCCCGACGAACCAATATCATCATGGGGGATAAGACAATGACCTTATGGGGGCAGGATACCATAACCGATAAGCTGGGTGAATTTACTTTTGCCATATCGGCCAGGTCGTTTTTCCAGGTAAATACCGCTCAGGCTGAAGTCTTATACAGCCAAGCCGTTAAATACGCCCAGCTGACAGGCAGCGAAACCGTCATTGACGCCTATTGCGGCACAGGTACCATAACCTTATTCCTGGCCCGGCAGGCAGCCAAAGTGTATGGCATCGAGATTGTCAAGCCTGCCATCATCGACGCCCGGCAAAATGCTGTTAATAACAAGGTGGACAATGTAGAATTCCTTGTTGGCGATGCCGTCGATATTATGCCAGACCTGTTTAAACAAGGCATACGGCCTGATGTCATCGTGGTCGATCCCCCTCGCGCCGGCTGCGAGCAAAAAGTGCTGGAGACTTTTGTAAAGATGGAGCCTCAGCGTATTGTGTATGTATCATGCAACCCGGCTTCCTTAGCGCGTGACTTGGCTGTTCTGGACGGCTTGGGGTATATAACGCAGGAGATTCAGCCGGTGGATATGTTTGCACAGACGAGTCATGTGGAGTGCACAGTTTGGCTGAAAAGAAAACACAGCCCTTGAGGCCAGGCGGGGCCTGGGTTCAAGGGCTGTGGGAAAACGTGGAATATGTTCCCACAGACAAAGGAAGAAAACATTACAAAGAGGCAGAGATTAATAAATTGGAATATTATAGGTTGAATCTATAATAAGATGGATGATTATCTGCTGAAACACCAGAATGATATCTGGTATAAATATAGAACGGTAAAGAAGAATGATTGAGTCGTTGCTATTGAGTATAGACTTGGCATGCAGCTTACTACTAAGCATTAAAAAGTGGACAGAAATCAATGTAGATGTGAGAGGAAAATAACTGACATGAGCCTGCGTGTATGCCGGTAATGGCATCTGCGCAGGCTCTTTTTTTGCTATGTAAGAATATTTTGTATTTGATTTTATTCGGAGTTCCGAGTATACTCAACATAAATGGTAAATAATGAAAGCTACACTCGTGTTGAGAGGAAAAATGTAAATGAAATACATGACTGCTACAGAAGCAGCAGAAAAATGGGGTATTTCATCAAGAAGAGTTCATACACTTTGTGCTGGAGGACGGATCGAAGGCGCATCCCGGCTTGGCAATGCATGGGCGATCCCCAAAGATGCTGAAAAACCAGATGATGCCCGCATAAAGAGTGGTAAATATAAAAAAAGGTAATTGCAGAAGTGTTTGAGCAAATATAGAGCGTGTAGAAGATTTCAGGAACTGGCAGTAAAATGCATATGAGAGAGGTAAGCAAAATGTCGGATAATTCGTTGTTAAAAAGCACGAGTATACCAAGTGGTTTTGACTCTGTGTTTATAGAAGTGCAACACGCATGCAGCCTGAATCTTAAGAACCCACATTGTCTGCGTATTTACTGTTTGGATATCTCTAACAATTCATTTTCGCATGTTGCACTTCATAAATTTCTGCAAAAAAATATTGGACGGTATGTATTTTCGAGGGCTGCAATAGAAAGATTTCGTTTGGATGGTGAAGAAGAAGCCATTGGACTTAAAGCAATAGAACTCCTACGTAATGCCTCCAATTTAAAAGACAAAGGAGCTGGTGGCGAACTCGGTGAAATTCTCTTATACCTTTTTTTGGAGCAAAAACTAAATGCTCCAAAGCTGCTCAGCAAAGTCGAGCTCAAAACATCCGGGAATCAATATGTATTTGGTAGCGATGGTGTTCATCTGCTGTACGATAAAAATTTAGCAGGTGAACCCTACTATCAATTGGTTTTAGGAGAATCCAAAATTATTGGCAGTTTAAAGGATGCCATAGATGATGCTTTTGATTCCATTGCTAAAGTAAATGCTAAACCTGACAACGAGTTAAGACTAATAGAAAGCAATATTCTCAATGAAGCCTTTGACGAAGCGACAATTGATTACGTAAAAAGCTTGATTATCCCCTCGAAGCGAGATTTAAGCATAAATATCGACAGAGCGTTTGGAGTTTTTCTTGGATATACAATTGGGATAGATGCTTCCCAGTATTCGAATGCTGATTACCGGAAAGCAGTAGTAGATAAAATGGCTAACGATATACAAACGAATGCTGCACATATTGCGCAAAAAATTATAAATGCAAAGATGTCTGGCTACTCGTTCTATTTTTATGTCATTCCTTTTGACAATGCCTCCAATGACAGAGCCGCTATCATCAAAAAATTGAAAGGGGAATGATACAAGTGGCCAGAACTTTGGGGGACGCACTCTTTGTCGATATTGATAAGAACGACTATTTGAATGAGTTATACGGGAATATTCTATATAATTATTCGTTGTTACTATTTAACATCACTAAGGCAAAACCAAAACCTATCAACATCATTCATGCCATACGTTTTGCGGACATTCTTTCAAAATCAATTAATACCGAGAACTCAGAAATACATAAAACATGGGCGCAGGAAATTGCTGCCTTGTTACACACATTATACCCGGAGGATTCTAATGTTCAATATTGCATCGGTTCGGTGCTGACGAACACAGGAAATTTTCGTGGATTGGATTTGCGCGCCGCAGAATATGAGAGCGCCGACATGCTCGACCGGATTTATATTGGTTTTGCAAAAGAATTATTACGTATTCCGGCCGAGCCGTCGCAGCAATTTTTTAGGTCACAAAAAAATATATATGATAAATTAAATGACCAATATTTCAGTTATTCCGGCCCGACATCAATGGGGAAATCTTTTGTTATCCGTATGTTTATTAAAAAACAGATTTTGGATGGAGCACAACAAAATTTTGCTATATTGATCCCCACAAAGGCGCTCATCAATGAGGTTTCAAGTAAGATTATTGAAGACTTAAAGGATCTGCTTGCAGAACACAATTATCGCGTTGTTACTTCTGCAGGCGCTTTATCTTTGCAGCAGAAGCATAATTTTGTTTTGACATTAACGCCTGAGCGATTGTTGTATTTATTACTAGATAAACCAGGATTTGGGATTGATTATTTGTTTATTGATGAGGCCCATAAGATTTCCAGCAGAGATAGCCGAAGCCCATTTTATTACAAGGTTATAGATATGCTTTCAAAAAGGAACCATAAAACTCATATGGTTTTTTTATCACCAAATATTCCAAATCCAGAAATCTATCTAAATTTGATTCCTGGTGAGCGATTAACAAATGGAAGCAAATTGAGAAGTGCTTTTACGCCCGTAAGCCAAATGAAATACTTGGTAGACTTAATCGAGAACTGTATACACTCATATAATGATCGTACTCACAAACTTTCGCCAATAGGCAAATTCAATAAAAGTGTCTCACTAAGTAAGCTGGTTTCACTAGTAGGAGGAAATTCTCAAAATATCGTGTATTGCAGCTCAACGGCTAAAGCAGTTAGTTTTGCTCTTGAATATTCTAAACTGTTGCCCCAGGAACAAAATACAGATCTGCTAGCTTTAGCAAGGGATATAAAAAATGAGATTCACGGCGACTACTATCTTGCCAAGGTGCTGTCGAGAGGTGTTGCGTATCATATAGGATATCTCCCATCCGACATTCGCATGCGGATAGAGGATTTATTTAAACAGGGCTTGATCAAAACGATATTTTGTACAAGCACCTTGGTAGAGGGAGTAAATCTTCCAGCAGATAATTTGTTTATTACAAGTTATAAGAATGGACTTTCCAATATGACTCCTGTTGATTTCAGGAATCTTATCGGTCGTGTTGGCCGGATTGAGTTCAATCTTTATGGTAATGTATTTTTAGTGAGAACTGACGATAAGATTGAGCAAGAAAAATACATTGAATTATTACAGAAGGATGTTCCTGCGCAAAGGCTTTCAATAGTAACCGAATTGACGAAACCACAAAAGAAGAAAATCGTTGAAAGCTTGCTTGCTGGAAAAATAGAATTACTTAAGTATCCTAAGAACCAATCGGCGGATGATTACTCACTTATGCGGAGATTTGCAATAATCCTCTTGAGGGATATTGTTTCAGGTAATAATAACAGCGTTGTCAAAAAAGAGTTTGCGAACTTACTAAGCCAACAAGACGAAGAAAAAATTACTGCATTATTCAGTACAAAAACAAAAACGGATGATGACATTAACGTATCCGTAGATCAAATGGATAACCTTAGTACGGCAATAGCAAGAGGATTAAAATATCCAAGTTTCAACGTATCCGGTAATCCTGATTATAACGAGCTGTTGGCTTTCCTTGAGAAATTATGTAAGATTTACAAATGGGAGGTATATGAATCCTCTACGCTTGGACATAAAAGTAAAAAGACTGGGCAGCACGGCAAATTAAGATGGTATGCTGTTATCCTTGCGCAGTGGATTCAAGGAAACGGTTTAAGCCATATTATGAAAGCTGCCATCGATTATAAGAAGGCAAACCCCGCTTCTGGAGTAGAAATAAATGGAGAACTTGTTAATTATAATGATTCAACAGAACATAAAAATATAGTTATCTCAGCCACTTTGAATGCGATTGAAGATGTAATACTCTTTAGAATTTCGAATTATTTTTTAAAGTTCTCAGTCGAATACAAAAAGCATCACAAGTTGTCCGCGATCCAGAATGACTGGTACGAGTATGTGGAATATGGGACAACAAATCCTCTGACCATAATGTTGCAAAGAAATGGCTTCTCGAGAGAAGCATCTACCTATATAAAGACTCATCGAGAATATGTGACTCAAATAAATAGCGAATATGTTCTAAAAAATAGTCTTTTGGTATGCCAAAGTAAAAGTGTTCAACGCGAGGCAAAAGAGGTGAAATATAATATTCCAGAATTATTTATAGATTAGGCCTGAATCTTTTGTGATATGGAGATTGAGTGTGAAAGAAAAACGCCGGCTAGGGTGGTTTTAATGACCGCCTTAGCCGACTTTATTTCCATTAAACTTAGCATAAATTACCACATCCATTGACATTTATACAAAACATATGTTCTGATATTATGAGTATGGAGGTGGATAGTGATGAGTGAACACACTATAGATTTACTAAGTATCCCTATTTACCAGAAGGTGATTCGGATGTTTTACGTCGACCAGTGTAGGGTAAAGTGGGCGGGAATGCTTCTGTCTGAACATAACGAGCAGATGAAAGAGAACGAAGGCGAAAGTGATGGGACTCGTTGATTTTTCCGTTTTCCCCGCAGGAGCGTACTGTGTATTGACGCAAAGTCATTCTTTGCATCCGTAGAGGCAGTTCGACGGGGGCTTGATCCGCTGGAAGCCTATATTGCTGTAGTATCGGATTTAAGGAGAACCGGTGCGGTCGTATTGGCCAGCAGCCTGCGGGTAAAATCGGAATATAATATCAAGACCGGAAATCGACTCTTCGAAATTCCTAAGTGTTCCCCGATTATGGTGGTAGAGCCCAATATGGCGTTATATATCAATGTGAACCAGGCAATACAGAACATATTCCGCCGGTTTGTATCGGATGAAGATTTGCACGTTTACAGCATTGATGAGTCCATATTGGACGTGACTGCATCGCAAAATTTGTTCGGACCCGCAGAAGCGATTGCGGAAGCTATCTTAAAGACGGTGAAGGATGAGTTAGGTCTGATCGTGACTATAGGCATTGGCGACAATCCGCTGTTGGCAAAACTGGCACTGGACAACGAAGCGAAAAAGCGTCCCCCATGGATTGCGAAATGGACATATGAAATGGTGCCGCAAACAGTATGGAAGATACAGCCGCTGACTGCGTTTTGGGGCATATCCAGAGGATACGATAAAAAACTAAAACAAATGGGTATTTATACGATTGAGGCGCTGGCTCATGCCAATCCAGTATGGCTGCAGAAAACGTTAGGCGTAATGGGGTTGCAGCTATATTACCACGCATGGGGTTTGGACGCTAGCATCATTAGGCAAAAGGAACAATCGAAAAGTAAATCCTATAGCAAGAACCAGATATTAATGCGGGACTACTATGTACAAGCAGAAATTTTAATGATCATCAAAGAAATGGTGGGAGATGTATGTGCCAGGCTGCGCAAGCACCAGGAAAAATGCCGAGAGGTACATCTGGGAATCGGGTATTCGGATAGAGAGTTACAGTTGGGTTTTAGTGCACGAATTAAGCTAGTTCGCCTAGAAAACTCAACAGATATCATTAGCGAAGCGGCACGCCAAGAGTTTTGTAAGCGGTGGCAGGGTGAACCGGTACGATCAGTAAATTTTACTGCTGGGAAAATCGTATCACAGGGACTTGAGCAGTTAGAACTATTTTCTGATGGAGAAGAAAAGAACCATGCCATAGATAGAGTAGTAGATGATTTTCGGAAGCGTTTTGGTAAAAAAACGATCTTTTATGCTGGGTCGATGGCTGGTGGAACCTTTCTTGAACGAGTGGATTATGTGGGCGGACATAAAGGAAAAAGTGAGTGATGTAAAGAGGATTGCCCGCCTCTCATCAGCATGGTCATAAGTACGCATCACTTTGCGGTGTGTTTCTGGGTAGCGACCCCGGCATTGACGTTTCCTGTGTTAGGGCCGTGCTGTTCATTGTAGGGAAGCTATAACTACCGACGTGGTCAGCAAAAGAAGCTAATATTGAGGTCTCGTGGTATTGCTTATATCGGACTCGGACCTACAGTATGGCCTATTATTCATGATGGTACAGCCTTATCCCAAAAGGTTTGTTCTTTGGTAATATCGATAAATTCAGATAATATGTATAGTTTATTGTTTAGAGAGTTTTGTTCTTTTGTACATTTTTTTTCTTTGTTATTGATGTAATCAACTTTGAAAATTAGCTTCGGATCGGTTTCCATGGGATGCACCTCCTGAAAATATCATAGGCAATCGCTATGAATTACTTCTTCAAACGAATTTTTTAACTAACTAATTAAGTGTATTTAGGCTTTGTCTATGGGTTGCATTGTTGCTTTGAGCACATTAAGAGGTTTTTCTTGTATCGGCAAATAACAAAGAGCGGCAAGAATACTCAAGAATATGGCCGTTATCCAAATAATTTGGTAAGAGCCAGTACGGTCAAATAGCATTCCTCCTAGCCAACCTCCCGTAAAGCTACCCATTTGATGCATGACAAACACAATTCCGGAAAGCGTTGAAAGATATTGGACACCGAAAACACTTGCCAAAACGCCGTTCGTTAACGGCACTGTTCCCAACCAGATTAGACCTATGGCTGCTGAGAAGATATATACTGATGTTTGACTAATCGGACAAAATATAAAGATTGTTATCACAATTGCACGGAGAAAAAATATTAGACTTAATAAATAAGGTTTAGGGTATTTTCCTCCCAGATATCCTGCAAGACAGGAACCGAGCATATTGGAGAATCCAATAATAGCTAATGCATTTGCGGCTATTGTCAAAGGCAGGTTGTGGTCTTGAATAAATGCCGCAAAGTGGGTAAGGATGAAGACTACTTGAAATCCACAAACTGAAAATCCTAGACCCAGTAGCCAAAAATCTCGATGATGAAAAGCTTCCGTTAGTGCTGCCCGTGTATCGCGTTTTTCTTTCAACGGGATTTTCTTTTCTTTCAGCCCTAGGGAAAGTGGAAACATTAAAATACAAGTAATGGAGAGAACAATTAGGGCTCCGAACCACCCCATAGAGTTTAATAAGAACTGCCCATAGGGTAGCATAGCAAACATACCAAACGAAGCACCGGCTCCAGCTATACCTAAAACAAGACTACGTTTGCTTGGATCAAACGCTCGGCCCAGTGCGCCAAAAACGACAGCGAAACTACTACCACCGAGGCCAATGCCTATGAGTACGCCGGCACTAAGCATTAAACCCAGCGGAGTTGTTGATTTGGCCATAAAGAATAAGCCTAACATATAAGCTAGAGCTCCAATCAGCAAGGCTTTACTGGCCCCATATTTGTCAGCAAGCCAACCAGTAAAGGGTTGAGTAATCCCCCATACTAGGTTCTGTAAGGCTAGGGCAAAAGCAAACGTTTCTCGACTATAACCCAAATCAAGGCTCATCGGTTTTAGAAAGATCCCAAAACTTTGTCTAAACCCAAGAGCTAAAGCTAAAATAAGACTGCCGCAAATTAGCATCATGAACGGAGATGATGTAAAAACCCGTTTAGTTGAGATCATACTATTCCTTCTTTCTTTACTATTTAGAGCGGCAATCGCTTAGAATCAAAACGGCTAGGAGAATCCCAGCCGTTTTTGATTCCAAATTACCAGAGGCTACAACTTATTTGCGATTAACAAGAATTCGTTAACAACAACTATTGTCGTTTTTGGATAAAGCCTGCTCACAACTGTGGTGGGCGATGAGCTTATCCATACTGTTGGCGGCTCCAGTCCTCACTGTCCTTCCCACTTCCATCGCATCTTTAATTTCTTGTTCTGTCAGTCCTGCCTCCAAAGCTTTTTTTCTATGAGTTTGTAGGCAAGGGTGACAATTTGCCGCAACAGAGGCTCCCAAAGCAATTAGCTCCACTGTTTTGAGATCGAACGCCATTTTTAACACCTCCTTTATCCTTTTAGACGGAACAGGGTAGCAAAAGGATACACCGAAAAAAATGATTTAGGCAAAAAAAACTGACTAATTTTTATAGTCAGCTTTTGTGGAAATTTGATTTTATTGTGAGCTTGATGGACCCTTTTGCTCACAAGCCAATTCATTGCAATCGGTCCGGTAAAAGTTACAATTGGCCAATAGTAGTTTTCTTAAATTGTTCTTAGCACGATGCAACCGGATTTTTACTGTATTAATGCTTACTCCTAGAATCGCGGCAATTTCACTGTCTTTTAATCCTTCTATTTCACTGAGAACAGCGACAGTTCGGTAGTTTTCAGGAAGGTCCATGACAAAATTCCGAATGCACTCATTCATTTCTTGACGAACCACTTGATCTTCAATTAAAAGTGGTTTTTTATAAGAATATGTATTTTTCGCGGCAAGCCTATCTATGTCAGATTCATTAAACTGTTCAGCCGATTCTTGTTTAAAAGGCTGGCTTCTCATTCGATCAATAGCAGCATTGGTCGCAATTTGATAAATCCAAGTTGATAATTGCGAATCTTTTTTAAACGTATGTAAGGCCCGATTCACTTTAATAAACACATCTTGTGTTACATCCTCGGCATCTTTTAAGCCAATTAATCGCGTCAAATACCGATAAATTTTGGGCTGGAATTCTGCGTATACTTGATCAAATTGGAGTTCATGAGTTCCCATTAGTTCTGATCCCCCCTTTACATAGTTATCGGTTATTTCTGATATGCTATTTATACTATTTTAATACTTCAATGATAATTGAAAACACATAAAAGAAGAGAGTCTGATATTTTAATCTTATACCATTGCCTCCTTTCACTATTACGTTTAAGCTTCATTATAGAATACTGTTCTTGTTTCGGCAATAGGAGGGATATGCACAACAAACAACGCCGGGAGGGTATCACGGCGTTGTTTGTTGTGCTGAGACGACGGTTGGCTTGCCACAGGGTTATAAGCCCAGTTTCATGCAGGTGGAAGTATCAGGGCAGGCATAGGACAGTGCTGAACGCTGAAGCAGGTCCGCAGGAATATCCCCTCTTGGAATTTGAGTAAAGCCCCAGCGGGCGGCGAAATCGGCGGCAGTATTTGTTAGCAGGTAGGTAGCGGTTGCTCTCTCTTTGCGAGACTGAGCCAGCGCGTAATCAACTAGAGCATTCCCCAGCCCCTGTTTACGCCGCTCGCCGAGGACGACCAATGAGCGGAGCATTGCGGCCGCGCCGGATAATTCCATGCCAATGACGCCGCCGACGCTGCCGGCATCGGCGACAAAGAAGGTAGATAGGCGCTCGGCCACGCCGTCAGTGGGTAATCCGTTTTCGCTCAATAGCTTTTCAATGGAGGGGAGATCGGCCGCCACAGCTTGGCGCAAGCGATAATCAATGCCGGCTTTAAGCGGCGTGACCGGCTTTTTTGCCCGGATAAATGCTTTGGAAAAATATTTAAAAAACGCATAGACATTTATCTATATAATGGCGTATAATAATACATAGATAAAAATCTATATGAGGTGATTTCATGGCAGACATCTATACTCGCTACACTATATTTTTTAAAGCACTAGCAGATACTAACCGTTTGATGATTGTTGATATGCTTTCCTGCGGGGAGTTATGTGCCTGTAAAATCTTAGAAAAGTTCAACATCACGCAGCCGACCTTATCCCACCATATGAAAATCCTTTGCGACTCTGGCTTGGTAACAGGACGCAAAGAAGGAAAATGGACTTACTATTCGTTGGATGGAAAAGTGGTTGAAGATTTCAAAGCATTTTTAGGCAATATCACCAATAGTAAGGCCGATTGTATCTGTAATTGTGAGGAAGTCTATAGTTGGGATAATAGTTAATCATACGAAAGGGTGATTTGCGAAATGAAAGAAATTATAATAGATTTTTTGTATCTTGACTTAAATACCTGCGAACGCTGCGTCAGTACCGATGGTGCACTGAATGAAGCTCTTGCTATTTTGTCAGGCGTTTTTCGCACACTTAATTATTCAGTAAAAGTCAACAAGCAGAATATTACCTCAAAAAAATTGGCAGAACAAAATCATTTTGTCAGTTCGCCCACAATCAGGGTGAATGGCATGGATATTTGTACTGAGGTAAAAGAAAGTGATTGTGGGGATTGCGGCGATTTATGCGGTGATAGTGTAGATTGTCGGGTGTTTACCTATGAAGGGAAAGACTATGAACAGCCGCCCGTAGCTATGATTGTTGACGGTATTTTGCGTATCCTTTACGGCAACCCGGCAAACGAAGAAAGCCCCTATACTTTGCCGGATAACCTAAATAAATATTTTTTAAGGAGAGATGTTGTTATGAAAAAAATGGCTATCTATGAACCTGCTATGTGTTGTGAAACCGGTATTTGCGGTGTAAGTGTCGACCCTGAGCTAATCCGTATATCGACGGTATTGAATGCCCTGAAGAAGAATGGTGTGGAAGTAAACCGGTATAACCTGAGCAATGCGCCTATGGAGTTTGTTAATAACAAGGTAATCAATCAATATATCAATGAAAAGGGCCCGGAGGGATTACCGGCAGTCCTGCTTGATGATGAAATTATCATAACAGGCCGCTACCCTGCCAATGATGAATTCATTAAACTACTTGGCATCCCCGAAAGCTATTTGAGTGAGCCGAAAACTACTAATAAGGGTGGTTGCTGCTGCTCTGATGGTAAGTGCTGTTAAGGGATAAAAACTTGAAACTATTAGGGAGGTAAAAGCATGCAAGCTTTTAATCCGCGTGAGATACCACTAACAAAATATTTGTTTTACACCGGTAAAGGCGGTGTTGGCAAAACCTCTGTTGCTTGTGCTACAGCAGTAACGCTTGCCGATGGTGGCAAAAAGGTCTTACTGATTAGTACAGATCCTGCCTCCAATTTGCAGGATGTGTTTGCAACAGAGCTTGACGGTAAGGGTAAACCAATTAAGGAAGTGCCCAACCTGTTTGTCGCAAATCTTGACCCCATCCAAGCAGCGGCAGAATACCGCGAAAGTGTTGTTGCGCCTTATCGCGGCAAACTGCCGGATTCGGTTATAGCCAATATGGAAGAACAATTATCCGGCTCCTGTACGGTTGAGATTGCCGCTTTTAATGAATTTTCCCATTTCATCACAAGCGGAACTACGGAAAAGGAATACGACTATATTATATTTGATACCGCTCCCACCGGGCATACCTTAAGAATGCTGCAACTACCCTCTGCCTGGAGTAATTTCATCAGTGAAAGTACACATGGAGCCTCCTGTTTAGGGCAGCTTGCCGGTTTGGAAGACAAAAAGGATATGTATAAAAAAGCGGTGGAAACACTGGCTGATGGTAACAAAACCACCTTGCTGCTTGTATCCCGCCCCGAAGTCACGCCGCTGAAAGAAGCAGAGCGGGCATCCAACGAATTGGCGCAGTTAGGTGTTAATAATCAAGTTTTAATTATTAACGGTGAGCTTAGAGAGCATGATGACACCATTTCCGAAAAGCTATATCAAAAGCAGCAAGCCGCACTAGCGGGATTGCCTGACGGCCTTAAAACCATCACAGGGTATTCCATACCACTGCGCGCTTACAATATTACAGGCATAGAGAATATTCGCGCTTTTTTGACACAAGACAATGCTGTTGTTAAAGATGAGAGTGTGCGAGCACACTCTATCCCCCGCTTGCAGGATGTTGTTGATGAACTGGCAGCAACAGGCAAAAAGGTGATTTTCACCATGGGTAAGGGCGGCGTGGGCAAAACAACGGTTGCAGCGGCGATTGCCTTAGGCTTATCAAGTAGGGGGAAAAAAGTGCATCTTGCTACTACAGACCCTGCGGCCCATCTTAAATTTGTCCTTGATGAAAATAGTGGTGTCACTATGAGCTATATTGATGAACAGGAAGAGCTCCGGAAATATCAGCAAGAAGTGTTAGATAAGGCGCGGGAAACCATGTCTGAAGATGATGTTGCCTATGTAGAAGAAGATTTACGTTCTCCCTGCACACAGGAAATTGCCGTTTTTCGGGCGTTTGCGCAAATCGTCGAAAAGTCCGAAGAACAGGTTGTCGTCATTGATACCGCCCCGACAGGCCATACACTGCTACTCTTGGATGCAACGCAAAGTTATCACAAGGAAGTTAAACGGACACAGGGAGAAATCCCCGAATCAGTTAAAAACCTGCTGCCCCGCCTGAGGAACGCAGCAGAAACAGAGGTTATTATTACTGCCCTTGCCGAAGCAACCCCTGTATATGAGGCCATGCGGCTGGAAGAAGATTTGAAACGTGCCGGTATTCACAGTAAATGGTGGGTTATTAATGCATCGCTGTATCATTCAGGCACCACCAATGCCTTGCTGAAAGCCAAAGCCAGTAATGAAATCGAGTGGATTAACAAGGTTGACAGTCATACAAACGGCAGCTTTGCCCTAATTGGCTGGAGCGCAGATGAATTGAAAGGCGAAAAGCTGCACGCTTTATAATGGTAAGAAAATGAATTCTTTCAAGCTATGGGGGGATAAACATGTGGCGGCCAGACGACAAGGTAAATGGCAGCAGGCGGGAGCCGGGGAAAGTATATGCATGGATTAGCCAAGACGGCCATATCCAATTACCAATATCGCTGGCCGCGGAACAGGCGGCTCTGGTAGTCAGGACTGCCGATGGCTATAGGATTAGTTTATTGCGACCAGATGTAAGAAAAGTGTATTTGGAGGTTACGACCAAATGCAACTTTTCCTGTATTACTTGTATCCGCAGTTCCTGGCAGGATGAGCTGACCCATATGAGCTGGGAAACCTTCAAAAATATAATAAATAGCTTAAAAGAGTTGCCGGAGCTGACGACGGTTCACTTTGGCGGTTTTGGTGAACCGTTAATGCATCCGCAGATTTTTGATATGCTGCAGGCAGTAAAAGAGCTTGGCCTAAAGGTCGAGATGATCACAAACGGTTCGTATTTGCGGGAAGAAATTCTCCAGCAGCTTATCGAACTAAAGCTGGATATTCTGTACACTTCATTAGACAGCTCTGACGAGGAAGAATATAACGAAATCCGGCCGGGAGCCAATTTTAAGAGTGTTTATCACAATATCGTCAGATTGCAGGAGCTAAAAAAAGAACAAAAGCTTACTAAACCGGAATTGGGTATTGAGTTTGTGGCAATGAAAAAGAATTTTGCCAGATTGCCGAATTTGATCCGGCTAGCTTGGGAACTGGATGCCCGCCAGGTTATAGTCACCAATTTATTGCCTTATCATGAATCCATGAAAGATGAAATTATTTACGATATTGATGATACCGGGTGCCTGTTCGGTCATAACTCGTTGTTGATGTCGGTTAAAGCACAGATGGCAAATATGAAATTACGGACAGAACGGGACTGCAAGTTTATTCAGGACAAAGCCTTATGCATCAACCATCAAGGATTTATTAGTCCCTGCTATGCTTTAATGCACACCTATCATTGTTATATCTATGGACGAAAAAAACAAATGTATCCGTATTACCTGGGGAATGTAAATGAAAAAAGCCTGGCTGCTGTATGGATGGAGCCAGACTATGTCCAGTTTAGGCAGAAGGTCTGCGATTACGATTTTCCGTCCTGTACAGATTGCAGATTGCTTGATGGCTGCAATTATACGGAAAGCAATGAAATGGATTGCTGGGGCAATCACCTTTCATGTGCTGAGTGCCTCTGGTCCCGACAAATAATTGCTTGTCCTTGACTTAATACTACATTCATTTTATAGAGGCTATCGTTGCGTTGAGAGACAGACAATGATAAAAGTCGGTTCATCGTGGTATAGAAATGAGTGATGAAACGTTAAGGGGGATTAGTAAAAATGACAAATGCTCAAAAAAGATTATCTTTTTTAGACCAATACCTAACACTATGGATTTTCCTAGCTATGGCTATGGGCGTTGGAATTGGTTACATCTTCCCGGGAATGGCTAACTGGTTGGATTCCTTGTCAATAGGTACAACGTCCATTCCGATTGCGATTGGTCTGATTGTGATGATGTATCCACCTTTAGCAAAGGTCAAGTATGAGGAAATTGGGAAAGTATTTAGTAATGGCAAGGTTGTATTGCTATCATTGGTGCAAAACTGGATAATTGGTCCGGTTTTGATGTTTGCACTAGCCATAATCTTTTTACCAGATAAGCCGGACTACATGGTCGGGTTAATATTGATTGGTTTAGCTCGGTGTATAGCGATGGTAATAATATGGAATTCACTAGCCGAAGGCGACAACGAATACGCGGCTGCACTCGTAGCCCTCAATTCAATCTTTCAGCTTGTACTATATTCCGTGTTCGCCTATTTTTTCATTACTGTACTCCCTGGATGGATCGGTTTTACAGGGATGCAAATAGATGTATCGATGAAAGATGTTGCTATGAGTGTGGCGATATATCTGGGGATACCCTTTGTGGCCGGATATTTGACAAGACGCATCTTATTGCCGGTAAACGGACGTGAGTGGTACGAAAAAACTTTTATCCCCAAAATTAGTCCGTTAGCATTAATTTCTTTATTATTTACCATCGTAATTATGTTTTCCTTAAAAGGCAGCTATATTATTAAATTGCCTATGGACGTGGTACGCATTGCTATTCCCTTAATTATTTATTTTGCTATTATGTTTTTAGTCTCTTTTTTCCTAAGTCACCGTGCTGGTGTAAACTATGAGCAGACAACTACCCTAGCATTTACTGCTGCTAGCAATAATTTTGAACTGGCAATTGCAGTAGCCGTAGCCATTTTTGGTATAAATTCCGGTCAGGCGTTTGCCGCAGTTATCGGGCCGCTGATTGAAGTGCCGGTAATGATTGGTTTGGTTAATGTTGCGCTTCGTTTTCGGAAGTATTTCCCAGGCCGTAGTCAACTGCTAAATAACAGATAAAGCTGTCCCTATTTGCTACGAGGGGTGGAACCATATATGGCGGATGTAATACAACACATTAGTACCTTCCTGTTATCCTTGGTGTTTTGGTTTGTTCCTATCTACCTGTTTACACATTTCTTACTAAAAAATAAAAGGGTGACGATGACAACCAAACAAAAGATCGTAGTAGCTGGAAAAGGAACATTATTTTGCGCTACGGCGGCGGCTACGGTTCGTATTATACTACAGGCTATACAGTAACCTAGCGAGAGTTTCATTGCAGTACACGATAAAATTTTTATCGTGTACTGCTTATATCTCAAAGGTCTGATTGGATTCGGCAAGGGGGAGACGCTTTCATGGATGAACTGGACGAGCTGATTGTCTACCTGCAAAGGATAACTGAAAATTTATATTACCATATGGGTCAGGCTGAAGAAAAATGCCTAACGGAAGCAATCAACTCACAGGATGCTGTTCTGTTAAATACCGCCTGGATTAATCTAGAAAATGCTATAATAGAACTGGAAACATTGGTCCAAACAATGAAAATAAAAAGGGCGGCTACCGCTCTCGAAATAAAAGGAAATGAGGTTAACAGTATGAATTTACATGCGAACACAGACGTTATCCGGAAAAAAGCGGAACAATACTATCGTCAAGGTGATTTTTACTGTTCTGAAGCGATTGTCAAGGCAATTAAGGATGAATTCGCTTTGCCATTACCTGATAGCATCATTGCGATGGCTTCCGGTTTTCCGGTGGGAATGGGCGGTTCAGGCTGTACCTGCGGGGCCATAGCCGGCGGGATAATGTCCCTTGGTATGTTTTTCGGCAGGACAGAGCCTAGAGATCAAAAGGTGAATAAAACGATGCAGTTAGCTAAAGAATTACACGACTTGTTTCAGCAGCGACACTCGTGCCTATGTTGTAGGGTGTTGACCAGAGGTATGGAGTTAGGTTCAGCTACGCATATGGAACAATGTATTTCCTTCACTGGGGAAGTCGCTGAAGAGACAGCAAAAATTATCATCAGAGAATGGAATTCTTAAGGCGTATTGGAAATACCACGGGTTTGTCACTTTTATAAATTCGTACTACAAGTTTTAAAGAAAGTAGCAGAAAGCCTTGAGTAGGATGTACGTCCTACTCAAGGCTTCCTGCTGCTTTTTTATTTGAAGTAAGAAAAAACATTATTGGCGCACTGAAAAAATCAAGTGTTTACTATGACTCGGTACTATCTTTTTTAAAAACTTTGTATAAAGCAGAACTGAAGATTTGAATTCCTTCCAATACGCTACTGTGTTTTTCTTGAGGAATATTCTCCAATATAGCTTCAAAATAGCGGCGCGAATTTAGTTCGATCTCATTAAAAGTTTCTGTTCCGTTTTTTGTAAGTTCAATATCCACATATCTGCGGTCCTTCGGATTAGGTGTCCGTTGGAGATAGCCTTTATTAACTAGATCTTCCACGGTTCGGCTTACTGCACTTTTGCTAATGTTTAATCGGGCTGCCAGTTCATTTATTGAAATCTTTTGCTCTTGTGCGGTTTCCCAAATGACATGGCATTGAGCATATGTACAATCGTAGCAAAATGTTTTTTTACCCTCTAATACACCTAAGCTTCTCATAAAAACTTTTATAGTATTTCTCACGATTGAAACATTAGTAGGTTCTTTATCCATTATATCGACCATCTTTCTGTTAATGTAATTAATCAACCATTTGAACTGTTGACTATGTTAACTATCGGTGCTACAATTTAATTATACATATAATTCCAGATGATGTAAATAGAGTTATTATATTTAAACAACTCAACTTTCGCAGAGCCATAATCGACTCAACATCACGATTTAGCCAACACGAATGCATAAAAATAATCTTTCTT
>NZ_BMBX01000027.1:0-45534 GCF_014634905.1 Sporomusa sp. GT1
CGGACCGACTGGACCTACTGGCGAAACTGGAGCTACCGGACCGACTGGACCTACTGGCGAAACTGGAGCTACCGGACCGACTGGAACTACTGGCGAAACTGGACCTACCGGCGAAACTGGACCTACTGGCGAAACTGGAGCTACCGGACCGACTGGACCTACTGGCGAAACTGGAGCTACCGGACCGACTGGACCTACTGGCGAAACTGGAGCTACCGGACCGACTGGAACTACTGGCGAAACTGGACCTACCGGCGAAACTGGACCTACTGGCGAAACTGGAGCTACCGGACCGACTGGACCTACTGGCGAAACTGGAGCTACCGGACCGACTGGACCTACTGGCGAAACTGGAGCTACCGGACCGACTGGACCTACTGGCGAAACTGGAGCTACCGGACCGACTGGACCTACTGGCGAAACTGGAGCTACCGGACCGACTGGACCTACTGGCGAAACTGGAGCTACCGGACTGACTGGACCTACTGGCGAAACTGGAGCTACCGGCGAAACTGGAGTTACCGGACCGACTGGACCTACTGGCGAGACTGGGTCTACTGGCCCAACTGGACCTACTGGAACGGCTGGTCTATTTATGGTCCCATTCTCTACTGGATATACTGCTATCGCAACCCCCACAACAAATGCAGCTGGCCAATCTTTGCGCATTGCAGTTACTGGTTTTGGGGAAAGTGGACTCAACATTGCACTAGGAGCGCCTAACGGCAATACTTTTTCGCCTGTTATAGCTGATGATTTTTATATGTTTACCTTACCTGCTGACGTAATACTCACTAAGATAGTGGCAAGCGTGGTGAACGGTGCAGCTATTGATCTCACTGCTTTTAACAACCTTGTTCCCTATATTGTTATTGCGACTGCACCACCTAATAGCAGAAACTTCACATTTGTTCCAGAAACTTATTTCGATACAGCACCATACCTAGGGGGACAATTTTACGCCATTAATACTACTATTGTAAACGGCGAATCAAATGACATTAGTGTTACATTGACAAAGGGAACACAAGTCATGATCTGCCTGGGACTTAAAATGCCCGTAGGTCCATCATTGGCACTAGCACCAACGATGGGATTTAATGGCGGTCTGATTATGCGTTTGGCATAAATTTAAGTACCAGTATTTTGGTGCTCAGATTATAAATTCCATTGTAAAGCGGCTGGTCAATTGACCAGCCGCTCTTTCGTCATATCGATACCGAAAATACCGTTTCTTTACTATTAAAAATGTCAGCAATTCTGAATGGGGCATGCTCTAGCCGCGGGCTGTTTAGTTAATAACTGTGTTCGTGTTCGTCTTCCTCGGCATCTGCCTTTGTTAGATGTATTGTTCCTTTTGGATGTTGGGGTGGCGCATAGATTGAATACAGTTTCAACGGTCTTTCCCCAGTATTAATTAAGTTATGCCAGGTCCCTGCTGGAATAATAAAGGCATAACCAGGGCCTACGTTTTTTTGGAAACATAAATCATTTTTGCGAAGACCCATTTTAACAATCCCTACCCCTTTTTCAATACGAATGAACTGATCAAGATCGGAGTGAACTTCCAACCCGATTTCACCGCCAACAGGAATACACATTAGAGTTAGCTGCATAAATTCGCCCGTCCACATAGTGGTGCGAAATGCCTTATTTTGTTTTGCTGCCTGCGCTATATTTATAACAAAAGGTTTTGGACCATGGTCAGACAATTGATATCATCCTCCTTTTCCGGAGTTTATTACCATTATATGACGCTGCGCAGAATTAGGTGATGTAATCTATTATGTCTTCCATACCTGTCCTTGTCCCATGTAATAGTAATAATATTACATTTTAAGCAGGAATATATTGTAAGTTAATCGTATTTTATAATTGGAAAATATTAACATAGTAATTAATATATAGGAAGTTTTAGAGGTGGTTCATATGCCATTAACCAAAGAGCAAAAGAAAAAAATTTATGAAGAAGAACGTGAACGTATTAGAGCCAGAGAACGCATCGAAGCTGAACGTGCTCGGCGCAACCAGCCAAAATTCCCAAAGATAAAAGAACGGATAAAAAATTGGATCATTGTGTTAGGTTTTTTTCTTATGCTTTACATTGTATTAGGTGGAAATAACTAGCCAATCATGGACAAGTCCCTTATTCCTGTCCCACACAGTGATGTTTAATCCATTGTTTGCAATCCTTTAACAATTCGATTACCTTCTTCTGCTCAGATTGTGCTGCAATCTGAGTCATAAAAAAAAGCCGGCTATTATACCGGCTTATATATTAATAACCTTTTTAAGTCTATCTATCTCTCTGTCATGTTTACGTATTAATAAGTCTTGTGTATCAACCTTCATAGCTATAGTATTAAGCTTCTCTATTATCATATCATTGACATCTTGTTGAACTTCTCTAGCGTCAATTAAAGCCTTTAACATAGTACCGTGATTATGTTCTATGCGTGTTGTAGCAGCTTCAATACGTGCTTGTCCCGCTTTGAGTTCCTTAATCTCAGCAAGCATCTGTTTTAGTAATTCTTCCACCATACCACCTCTTAGCAATTATTATAGCATATCAGGCCTGCCACGATAACGAAGTTCGAAAACTTTTCTTCCATGACAAATCCGCCCTTGCCATCCTCTATTGTCTTATAAGTAATAAATACTTATTGCTAGCCTATTGATCGAACTGACCAAGCAATATTTGATAATAACCTGCAACTGTCACACTGAAAATTAAATAATCCATGAAGTGGCTCTTGGAGTAACCATTCCCCTTTACATGATGGACATTTCCTTGCTTGCTCTGTTTTCAGTCCCTTACCGCTTGATTTCAGCAGATAATAGTATGTAGGTACTCCAGTCGTAACGGTTATTCGGTTACAAATCTCTCTTCCTCTTATTGCGAAACTACTATCGTGTTTCGAAAGTTGAGCAAGGCCAAACCGTTCTCCTGTACTGCAATTCATTTGAAGAGTATCACAGGCTTTATAATCGCTTTCCCAGGTAATGATATCCCGGTATTCATCATCCCTGGTTGCCGGCAATCGATACAGAGGTATACTCCCAAAACAAATTCCACACCGGATAGGTGATTCAAGTGATACATATGTCGTATATAAAATATAAGATTTCGGTTTTTCACATTTGCATATATGATCGCTACATGACTCTGGCCCTAACACTTTCCAAGTATATTCAATGCCTAACTCATCCATTTTATTAAGCCATTTTAGGACATACGTATTTGCTAAACACTTATCCAAAGAATTCTCTCCGGGTACAAGAAGAAAGGTCCGGTATCTATCTCCAGCACTTACGACGGGAAACTCTCGACCCAGAATCTGCCCGTTCATCCTTAATGCGCCTAATAAATGATCAAGTACCTCCTGTATTTGCCCAGGACCCTGCGATACGGCAGGTTTAAAGATACCTTCTACAACAAACATGAGTCCATTCTTCCTTTATTAAAAGATTCCACAAGTAGCATATTTGATTACTGCCTATCCGCTTCATGCAGCGGCGTCCTTTTCCACCGATATTCATTGATGAGTTTTGGTTCAAAGTTGTCATATTCGGAGTTATAGCAATGCACGTGAGGGCATGGAATATTTACTGATTCCTTCTTCAATTCCATTCTGTCAATAATATGTAGGTGGTCACCTGTAAAACCATATAAATATATGAGGTTATGCCGATCATAAACGATCGTTGTATTTGTTTCAGGTGAATGAATCCATATATCATGGCGTGCGTCATTCTCAAAGAAGTCTTTATAGCAATTAAGCAGCGTACTGACTTCATCATAAGTAATTTCCCCACTTTGGTATCTACCTTCTTCACATGAATGTGGGGTGTGCAGGACATACAAGATGTAAAACGGTCCATTGCACACGCCTATTAAATCTAACATTATATCAATATGGCTTTGCGTGAGTCCCAAAACAATCCTTTCAGAGCTACTGTTTTGCTCCACATTATATATGTCAGCGTAATGATACTCCTGGGATTCACTGTTGCAGTGACTGCCAAATTTAAACATTCATTCACATCCTTGGAATTCACAAACTCATTTATTATACTACTTCTATTTTCTTCCCTTGTCCTTAAAAACCTTTATGAATAAGTAGCAGCCCCAAACCATCTCCTGCTTAATTTTTAAAAGGACTACTAAAAGGCCTGAACGTATGCCCAACCTCATTGTACTGTAATAATTCGCTTACGGTAACAAATGTATAACCGCGCTCCCGAAGACCGTCTATTATAGTACCAAGTACGCGTGGCGTTGGAATTGGATATTGTCCATCATGCATTAAAATAATACTTCCAGGCTTTACTTCTTTATAAACTTCATCAATAATTCTCTTTTCAGGTGGACACTCCCAGTCTCGTGTATCTATTGACCATAAAACCACCTGATAGCCCCGTTCTCTGGCTATCCTAATCACTCGTTCGTTGCAAGCTCCCCCGGGAGGTCTGAATAAAGTCGGCATAGCAGTAATTGGCAAGATCACTTTTTCCGCTTTTTCAAATTCCTCTTCAATTTTTTTATCGCTTAACTTTGGTAACGACGAATGACTATAAGTATGAACTCCAACTTCGTGACCGTCGGCTATTTCTTGAGCAAAAATTCGAGGATTATTCTCAACGTTTTTTCCTAAAACAAAGAATGTTGCCTTTACGTTTTTGTCTTTTAAAATTGCAAGTATTTCGGGAGTCACCTTAGTGTGTGGTCCATCATCTATTGTCAATGCAACGACTTTCTGAGTAGTAGGAACTTTAGAAATTATTTTAGTGTCGTTGGATGACTCCCTATCTATTAGCACAAACATTGCAGCCATTATTACTGCAGCGCATAGCATCAAGTGAAATCTTCTCATGTGTACTTACCTCCTACAACATATTTTTATTGGTAGTAAAAACCTTCATCAGAAGCACCTCACTGTGCCAAATATATGCAAGGTATACTCAAATATTTCACTAAATTTAAGTTATTGACAAAAAAAAGCCCCAACCCGGAGGTGTGGCTATTTGATGGTGTAAAGTGGGAATAAATGATGATAGAAATACCATAAATAAACATTTATTTACATAACAAAAAGCTTCCGATTTCTCGGAAGCCTTGATTTCTCTGGCACGCCTGGTAGGAATCGAACCTACGACCAACCGCTTAGAAGGCGGTTGCTCTATCCTCTGAGCTACAGGCGCATAATTATGAAAATAGAATGGAGCGGGTGAAGGGAATCGAACCCTCGTAGCTAGCTTGGAAGGCTAGTGCTCTACCATTGAGCTACACCCGCAACAAATGGTCATATATAATGTGGTCGGAGCGGCAGGATTCGAACCTGCGACCCCCTGGTCCCAAGCCAGGTACTCTACCAAACTGAGCCACGCCCCGTAGTCACAAAACATATTATACTGATATTTCAATTGTTTGTCAAGCAGCTACTTGTAAGGTATTTTTTACTGCTGCCCGACACCTGTTTCGGCATTGGGCAGCAGCCTGTTATTTTACAGATTGCGGTATTTAGCCTGTCCTTCATCATAGAAGTTCCGGCCTTCACTGTCAATAACAACAATGGCCGGGAAGTCTTCTACCGTTAAGCGGGACAATGCTTCAGGTCCAAGATCCTCGTAAGCTACTACTTCATATTTCTTAATGGTTTTGGCAATAAGCGCCGCTGCGCCGCCGGTGGCGGCAAAATATACGGCACCATGCTCTTTCATGGACTCTACCACTTCCGCCGAGCGATAGCCTTTGCCAATCATGCCACGTAAGCCTTCTTCCAGCATACGCGGAGTGTAAGCGTCCATACGGCCGCTGGTGGTGGGGCCGGCCGAACCGATAGCATTGCCTGGCTTGGCAGGAGCCGGACCAACATAATAGATGATCTGGTCGGTGAAATCAACCGGCAGCTTCTCACCTGCCGCCAAGGCTTCGGTCATACGCTTGTGAGCAGCATCGCGGGATGTATAGATAGTGCCGGTAATAAGCACCAGGTCACCGGCTTTAAGTTCACGGGCTTTTTCTTTAGTCAGCGGGGTGACTATTTTAATAGCTTCTTTCATCTGGCGTTCCTCCTACAATTCAACTTCGGCATGACGGGTGGCATGACAGTTGATGTTAATCGCCACAGGCAACCCGGCAATATGTGTTGAATAATATTCAATGTTAACAGCCAGCGCTGTCACCCGGCCGCCAAGGCCTTGCGGACCGACCCCTGTATTGTTGACAAGCTCAAGGAATTCTTGTTCCAGCTTGGCGTACTCTTCATGCGGGTTGCGTTTGGTAATAGGGCGCAGCAAGGCTTTTTTCGCCAGCAGGGCCGCTTTTTCCATAGTGCCGCCAATGCCAATACCAACAACGATCGGCGGACAGGGATTAGAACCGGCGTTAAAGATGGTATCAACAAGGAATTTCCTGATTGCCGGCAACCCATCGGACGGCTTGAACATTTTTAAAGTGCTCATGTTTTCACTGCCAAAGCCTTTGGGAGCCAGGGTAATTTTTAATTTGTCACCGGGAACAATGCTGGTATGCAGTACTGCCGGAGTGTTATTCCCGGTATTCTTACGGTTAAACAGCGGTTCCATAACCACTGATTTGCGCAGATAGCCTTCGGTATAGCCTTTGGCTACCCCGGCATTAACGGCATCTTCTAAGTTGCCGCCGGTAATATGGACATCCTGGCCAATTTCCATGAAAATTACCGTCATGCCGGTATCCTGGCAAATAGGCATTTGCTCGTCACGGGCAATACAGGCATTTTCTACTAACTGGCCGAGAATGGCTTTGCCCAGGGGTGATTCTTCTCTTTCCTGGCCTGCCTCCAAGGCGGCGCGGATATCATCTGTCAAATAATAGTTGGCATCAACAGCCAGTTTAGCTACAGCGGCTGTGATTTGAGAAGCTTCAATTGTACGCATCATATCCTCCTTTTTAACGGTTACGCGTAACTCGTTGTACGATTCGAACAGGTTTAAGGGTTGCATTAATGCCGCGAATGACTGGCTTTAATGCGGGCAATGACAGGCTGAGCCTCCGGTGACAGCAGATACTGATAGGTTGTTGCCGGCACCAGTTCTTTGATGGCAGGCCAATTTTCCTGGCGCACAAGTTCTCGCACGCGCGAGGCACTGATAGGCTCACTGCCGCTCATAATCCGGGGCATAACAGTAAGACTGATTCCATATTGCGGCAGTAGGTCAGCCAAGGCTTCGTTATAACTGGAAGTTGTCGCACAATATGGCTCATCACCGACATACCGCCTGTCAACACCAAGTGCCGGCGCAATGTAGCGGGCAAATACCGTGGCATCCAGACGGGTCTGAGCTTGAAAAGCAGCCTCCCCCCGGGTAAAGTAAGCGGGAAAGGTCGCCGCGGAAATAATATATTTTCCGGCAGGCAATACCAGAATATTATCAAATTCGGCCAAACCTTCCTGTACCAGGCGCAAGCGTACTTCAAAAGGAAACAAAGACCGCTCTTCACTGACAACCAGTACAACAACTGCCTTATTATCTGCGGCTGCCTTGGAAATTACCGCTTTGTGCCCCAGGGTAAACGGGTTGCAGTTGACAACAAGCGCCGCTCTGGGACCTGCAGGCAGGCTTTCAGCCTTTTTAGCTATTTCCCGGCAATATTCCTCAATCGAACCTAAGCCTGCTTCCAGCAGCACGGCGTGCGGTTCGGCGCGGGCAATTTCTTTAAAACCTAATCCGGCGAACATCGGAGCGGCAGTAGGTTTGGTGTAAATAAAATAATGATATATGCCGTGCTGTCTGGCCTGCTGCATCAGTTGGCTTACCACATTGGCGGTTAGCCCTTCTCCCTGCAGCCGGGGTGAAACAGCAATATTCCGCAGCACTTCACCTGCCAGCGAGCCGGTGGCAACCATCTCCTCATTCTGAAAAAAGGCTACCGTATATTCAACAGCACCGTCAAAAGTGAGGTCAAAGTCTGCCAAAAAGGCACGGACAGCCTCCACTTCCCGGGTACTGTCAAGGTTAATTTCCCGCATATCATAGTTACCCCACATACCACACACCCCTCCTTAAAACACCGGCAGCCATAGTACCTTATCGCACCTAATTCTTTGGATTATATAGCAGTCTTTTTCCGCCCTGCGTTGTTGGCCCACGGGGCATAAGGGCAACATCGGTTTCTGCTGTCGCTATCGCTCGGCACAAACCGTGTTTACTTTATCGTCGCCTTACATATGTCCGATATGCGCGGCTCCTCCGCCTAGCAGGGCGAAAAAATCTTTGCCACCTAATCTCAAATTTTAAATGCGAAAAGGTACTACATGAAAAACCGAGATTGCCACGCTGGCACTCGCAATGACGGTAAGTCACTTGCCAGGAGGCAGCCGGAGCAATCTCAGGTTATGGTCAACATAGTACTAGCCTACTTGTTTTACAACATCAATTACAGTACCGTCACGGTACTCAACTACAGCAACAATTTTGTCCTGCGTGGAGATGCTTTCCGGTACACCGGCAATTTTTTCAGCCAGTTCTTTTAATTCTTCCACAGTTTTAAGCGGTAAACCTGCCGCTTTAAACTGCTCGTACAAATCGGTCCGGCGGGGATTAACCGCAACACCGCGTTCGGTAACCAGCACGTCGACGGTTTCGCCGGGTGTGGTTGCTGTCAGCACCCTGTCCATGATGATCGGCAGGCGGCCGCGCAGCAAATTGGCAACAATAATGGTTACTTTAGCACCGGCGGCAGCATCGCTGTGTCCACCGGAACCGCCCATAACCACACCGTCGGAACCTGTTACAACATTGACGTTAAAATTGGTATCAATCTCAGTAGCACCCAATACTACGGCATCTAATTTGTTTACGGCTGCCCCCTGGTTGAACGGGCTGGCATAAAAGTCGGCTCCCACTTCCAGGTGATTGGGATTGGCTGCCAAAGAGCGTACGGCTTCCAGGTCAAATCCTTGCACGTCAATAAGCTTCTTGAATAAGCCGCACTCCAGCATTTCCACCATATAGCCGGTGATCCCGCCTAAGGCAAAACTGCCGGTGACATTGGCTTCTTCCATCATTTGGCGCACATAGTAAGCAGCAGCCAGTGATGCTCCGCCCGCTCCGGTCTGGAAAGAGAAACCGTCTTTAATAAGTCCGGCGGCTTTGATGACTTTCGCGGTAGTTTCGGCAATTTTAAGTCCCACCGGGTCGCGGGTTATCTTGGTTGTGCCGGACACTATCCCTTTGGGGTCGCCAATTGAGTCTACTTTAACCACATAGTCCACCCGGGTTTGCGGAATGGAGATAGGAGACAGCGGATAAGGCATCAGGTTATCGGTAATAGCCACCACATGATCGGCGAATTGCGCGTCAGGCATGGCATAGCCCAGCGAACCGCAAGCCGCAGGACCTTCGATACCATTCAGATTGCCATAGTCGTCAGCTGCCGGAGCAGCAATAAAGGCTACGTCAATTTTGAGCTGGCCGCATTCAATGGCGCGGCCCCGGCCGCCATGCGTTCTCAGCACAACCGGGCGGGGGAACTCGCCCCGCGATACGGCCTGGGCTACCGGACCGGACATGTAGTTGGTGTCAAGGCCGGTAACCACACCGTTCTTAACATGCTCAAGAATGGGTGCATGCACCGGGAAAACAGAGCTTAAAGCAACAGTCAGATCTTTAATTCCCAGCTTGGCAGCCACTGCCAGCACCATATTTACAACACCGTCACCATTTCTGAGATGATGGTGAAAAGACAAGGTCATACCGTCGGTAACAGGGATGCGTTTAAATACGGTTTCCAAATCATCTGCCAGTTTTTGCTCACCAGGCAGAATCCGTTTCACTTTAGGCGCCCGGCGCTCCATATCAGGCATGGTGGCAAAAGCGCCGGCAAAAGGCCGTACTTTGCCATACCCCTCAATATATTCAGGCAGCTCGCGGCCGATGGCATTTTTCAGTTGATTCATTATACGCCCTCCTTTGCCAGGCCCAGCAAACGGGCTAAATACAGGATACGTTCCGCTCTGGCAACAATGGGCGCATCCACCATTTTGCCGTCAAGCGAAGCTACGCCTGATCCTTCGGCTTCGGCTTTACGGATGGATTTTATCACCCGCTGTGCCCAGTCAATATCCTTCTCAGTAGGATTAAACACTTTATGGATGTCGTCAATTTGCCGCGGATTTATGGCTAATTTGCCTTTGAACCCAAGCTGTTTGGCAAGTTCGGTATCCTCAATCAGACCTTCCCGGTCATTTACATCGGTAAACGGGGTATCGATCGATTGAATGCCGGCAGCAGCGGCACTATTGACCACAATGCTCCTGGCACTGAAAATTTCGGTTCCTTCTTTGGTACGTTTGGCACCAAGGGCTGCGGTATAGTCTTCCGCGCCAAAAGCCAGCGCCACTACCCGCGCATCTGCTTTGGCAATGCGGTAAGCTTCGGCAATACCGGCAGGAGTTTCCAACAGAGCAATCAGCTTAACCGGGGGTTGTCCCGGCTGTTCGGCAGCTGCTGCCATACGAACCACTTCAATAATATCTTCCGGTTTTTCCACTTTGGGAACAAGCAGCGCATCCGGGCGGCAAGGCACAATTGCCTCGATATCTTCCCGGGCAAAGGTGTCAAGGGGATTGATGCGCACTACTTTTTCACTTGCGGCATAATCCACGGTTTGTAATGCTTGGGCAACCAGCAGACGGGCAGCGTCTTTTTCCTGAGGCGCTACTGCATCCTCCAGGTCGAGAATCAGGGCATCGGCCCCGAATACGCCGCCGTTTTGCAGCATGCCAGGATTGTTGCCTGGCATAAAGAGCATAGTCCGGCGCAAATCCATTATATCATCTCCTTTTGGAGAATAATGCCGGCCCGGCTCAGAGCCGTGAGGGTACGGGCCTGAATTGTGCAGTCAAGCGCCCCTCTGTCAACGGCTTTAATATATACATCGGTAACATTTTGCTTGGCAGCTACGGCGGCAATGGCTTGCTTGATCGCCTGACCGTACTGGGTCAAAACGTTGCTCTCAAGCTCGATAACGACACCGCTGCCTTTACTGCCCGGCGCAACTGTTATCATAATATCATTCGATTCTAAAGTACCGGCTTGCGCCGGTTTGAGTGCATTCATACTAACCTCCTGAAAACCTCTAGCAATTGATGGTATTTAAAAGTGTAAAGCCATCAAGGGTGTCAGACCTCGGTCCAACAAGACCGATAATGAGATAGGTACGGGTTTTAGGGTCATATTTATATTCCGGAACAAGCCGGAAATTCTCAATATCTTCGGTATTACGCACATGAGTGCGCGGTCCTGAACAGGACCAGGACAAATCGCCAATCTTAATATGGCCTTCATCACAGTAGCTGATAGCTATTCCTTCATCAATCAGCTTCTTAACCTTAGTTTCAACTTCTTTAATATCGGCAGATAGCTCCAGCGGATATTCAAGGACAAAACCGTGATGGACATCACGATGGCTAAATTCCAGAATAGCGCCATACTCTTCCACCAGAATGCGGTTGGTAAGGTCTTCCGCCGTATGTGCCATCTTGCGGAACTGCAAAGTTTTGACAACAACGTCGCGTATTTCCTGCGGCACCGGCCCGAACACCGTCGGCCTTACAACAATAACCTCGCCGCCAACGCCGATGAGTACATCGGCGTTGGTTTTGAGCATAGGATACAAAAGATCAAAATGTTCGACGATAACCCGTTTATTATGAGTCAGCGCCAGGGTAACAGCTTCAACCAATTCGTGTATTTGCGTAAACGCCAGTTCAAACCGGATATCCACATGATAGGTATGGCTTGAAAAAAAGCCTCTGTCGATATTTTTGAGAAGCGGCAGTGGTCTGATATTTACGCCGTCGTCATCATTGGTAAGCTCAAGACCGGGAAACATGCCCTTGACCAAGGATGATTTGCCTGCGCCGGCATCACCGATAATACCGATAAGCCGGTCAAGCGGCGATAAATACCGTTCACTTAATTGCTGTCCCAAAGCGTACATCCGGTTGCGTCCACGCGGTGCAAAATAACTGGAATACATCAGTTGATTGCCGTAACCTGGCATCGTGGCAGACTTCATAAACGAGCTCCCCCTTTATTACTTACGGGCGTTACGTACTGCTAAAATACGTTGCATTTCATTATAAACGATCATATAACCTTCGTCTACACCCATACCAGGTTTAGCCAGAATTTGTACAGGCTTGGTAGCCATAGCAGCGTGGACGCATACTTCGGCTGAACGGTTAGTTTCGTTGCAGGTGCCGCCTTGATAAGCGCCAACCCCTTTTTCATGGCAGTACAGTACAGCTTCGATGGTGTTGTTGATGCCGCCAAGGTCAGGAGTTTTGATTTGCAGCATGTCGCCGGCGCCTTTATCGGCAAAGTCTTTGATGTCTTGCAGTGTGTTGCACCATTCGTCGGCAACAATTTCAACATTGATTTTTTCTTCATGCAGACGGGAAGTAATTTGGGCAAGTACTTCAATTTGTCTTTCACGCTCTTCCACGTCAACAGGACCTTCAATGCGGAGTTTTAAAGGAGCTGCGGTTTTTTCCAGTTCACGCATATAGGTTACAATGCGCTCAACATCGTTGTTGAAAGCCTGGCCGATAGTGCCATACACGTCAATATGCAATACCGGCTGGTACTCGCCAGTGGTTTTGAGCTGTGCTACACGATCTCTCAGCCAAGCAACATATTTAACCAGCAGTTCGCCGTTTTCGCCCAGTTTTTCTTTAACATTATTGATAAGACCATGCGGCAGTACTTCAGCGGCTTTAATAATCATTTTGTCAACATTGTTATAGCGGTCATCGCCGGACTGGGTGAAGATAGCAATGGCTTTGTCGCTGACGGTAGTATTGTATTCTTCGGCAACCACTTCGCACATGAGTTGTTTTTTCGCTTTGGCAACACCGTCAAGGATGGCCTGGGTTACGCCATAACGCAGTGCGGTATGAATCCGCTTGCCACTCTCGTCGTTCAGGCTGTCAATTTCTTCGGCAAGCGTTCTGAAAGAGGAAAGCTCACGGCCAACCAGACGGGGCTTAATCATTTTTTCAATAACAGGAATGAAGTCGTCGGCCAAGAACAGCGGGTCGCGTCCGCCTGCACCGCTGTATTGAACGGCTGCGCAATCGCCGTAAGCAATTTGTCCGTCTTCAAGAACAAGCATTACCGATACAGCTTCGCCGGCTTGGCGAACTGATTTAAAACCTTCGGTAATAGGTTGTCCAATGTAAGTGAAACCGTCATGGCCAGCGCCGGCTTTGATCGCCCGCTGATCGTCAAAATAAAAACCGGTACGGCCTTTGGAGCATACTACGTCAACTATTTTCATGATAAAATCTCTCCTTATTTTTAAAAATGCAGGGGTGAGATTGCTTTGCCTTTGCTTGACAACAGATGAGATTGGTACCCTCCTGTAGCTATTGCAATACTGCGCAGCAATCTCACCCCCCGATTTTTCTTAACTTACTATATGGACGGCGTTCTTATATCCGTATTACGGACGGCCTACCAGACGGCCTTTGGAGATGGCATAGATATCATCAATTACCATCTGGAAGCTTGCTGCACGGCCTTCTGCCTTGGCACGCTCAGCAATTTTGTCCTGGTGGAAAGCAACAATATCAGGCGTGAACGGCAGGTTGCCAACGTCAAACAGGCGAACAGCGCCATAGTTGTCACGTGCAGGCAGAATTTTGTTCAGGCTGAATTTGCTTGGTGCAAACGGTACGTCAAGTACACCGGCTTCAAAAGCGCGTACAGTACCGACAGCATAGTCGCCATTGCCCAATTCGAATACCTTGTCAAGAATGCAACGGGCTTCAGCTTTAATCATGTTGATTTCAAGCTCCAGCTCTTTAGTTTGCGGGAATACCTGATCTTTAAGCATGTTGATCATTTGCTTGGTAGTTCTAAGGCCCATAGCATTGGCTTCCTTAGTCGGAATACCCAGTGCTTCGTGCGGGGTCTTAACAATAACCTTGGTAGCTTTGGAGAACGCCGCAGCCGCAGCACCCCAGGAAATTACGCTGAAGGCTTTAGCTTCATCTTGCGGGAAGCCGCCCATCCATTGATGGAAAACAGTAGTAAGGACCATATCTTGATAGCCATGCTTGGCCATGTATTCTTCACCAAGTTCTTCCAATGCTCTGATAGCAGCAATGTCTTGTACCAAGTTACCGCACTGACCATAGCCCAGGGTAATATTTTTTACACCCTGCTCGGCAGCAAGGATACCTTCAATTACAGCAACCGCATGGGAAATGCTTGGCGGAACTAAGGTACCTGTCAACGGTCCGAACGGCTCGCGGTTAATTTCGATACCATGCTCAGCATACAGACCAGTCAGACGGTCGCAATACTGCCAGTCAAAAATGGTTTTTTCCAGAGAAACGCTTTTTGCGTACGGGATATTGTAGGAAATACCGCCACCCTCGTAAGAGGTGTAACCGGCAGCCATGGTGATTTCCGCCAACAGTCTGGCATCAGGAGTGCCATGACGAACCTGAAGCGCTCCGTCTACGCTTTCCACTACGCGGCGAACGCCTTCTACACCATGGTTAACAGCCGGGAAGCCATTCAAGAGCGAACGGCCGGCCTTGAGGCTTTCTTCGATGCCGTTTTGGGCTTCTTTGTATTGGTTTTGACGAGTGTAGCTGTCAATAGTCGAAGGCAGAAGATCAGCTTCCCCTTCTGTTCTAAGGAAGTTCAAGAGGTTGATATGCTCATCAATCAGAGCAACACCTGCACGCGGCTGAGTAAGGGTTTCCCCGTTTTTCTTAGCCTTTACCAACAGCTTGGCAAAATGACGCTTGGCCGGAATAGTTTCCTGATATTTTACGCCTTCTTCAAAATTTACACCTTCACCAGTTGGCCAGGTTTTGAGAACTTCTGCGCGAATGGCATTAAATTCGTCAAGCGACCACTTTTTATTCTTAAGTTCCATGCTAAGTAGCCTCCTCTAATCATTTATTTCGTTACGATATACTTTTTCATCATCCGTACAGCAACCTGCGGATATTCTTCTCCCAACAGGCCCATTGCGGACATGATATATTCTTTGTCAATAGGGAACCGGGCTTCTTTCGGTTTGAGCACCAGCGGATCGGCTTCATCAAACAATATGCCTTTTAAAATTTCTTCCGGCTCGGGATTGTTGACAATAACCCCGCCTGTGCCAATTACTGCCGTCACTTTTGTCAAATCCTTGCCCTGCTGGACAAACGTGCTGCCCATTGGCGTAAAGTAGCTAGTCAGGTGTCCGACATGCCTGTCCGCCCCCAACCGCACACAGGCTTTGCCCATGGCAATTTCAATCCTGGCCTCGGCTTCGGTTTGCGGCAGGTAATCAATATCAGCTTCCACTTTTAACACATAGGCCGCAGCTTCTGCTTCGGTAACTCCGGCAAATTCGGCAATCAACTCAGCTCCGGCTGCCTTTAACAGCGCTCCGGCACTGTAGCGCATACCCAGGTCGCCTTCGACCGTGCGCTTGCCAAACGGTTCAGCCAGACCTTTTAAGTTTACCCCGCCGACCGTCGGGTCGCCTTTGGCAATGGAATAGACATCAGTAGTTGCCCCGCCGATATCAACAACCATCAAATCACCCAGACCAGGCTCCTTGCCCGCTCCCTGACTTAAGAGCTCAGCGGCTCTAAGCACGGCAGCCGGTGTCGGCATTACCATACGGTCAACCATTTTATTGGCCCGGTTCAAGCCTTTTGCTTCGGTTATCCGCTTCAAAAAGATATCCCGGATCACGGCGCGGGCGGGCTCAATATTGAGTTCATCCAGCTTTGGCATAACATTTTCGGTAGGACGCACTACAGAAAGCTTTTCTGATAGAATTTTGACCACCGCCGGGGCTATCGATTTGTTGCCTGCCACGACAACAGGCACATCCAGCCCCAGTTCAGCGAGCATCCTGGCATTATGCAAAATTACTTTTTGATTCCCGCCGTCAGTGCCGCCGGCCAAGAGAATGATGTCCGGCTTAAGTCCGGCAATTTCTTCAATCTCATATTCATTCAGTTCATGAGTAAATACCTTCAGCACCTTGGCACCGGCTCCCAAGGCAGCCCGTTTGGCTGCTTCAGCAGTCATCTCAGGCACCAGGCCGACAGCTATCATTTTAAGCCCGCCGGCAGCGCTTGAGCAGGCAAGCACCTTCTCAAACTCCAGCTTGCCAGTCTTGGCAGTGAGTGCGGCTAATGCTTGATTCAAACCGTCCATAATATCTGTCTCGACAGTAGTAATACCTCTGGCAGTACCTAACACTTGCTCCTGTTCAACGTCTACTGCTGTAATTTTGGTATATGTACTGCCAAAATCGATAAGCAAAACGTTATTCAAAGCAAAGACCCCTTTATTATTTCAAGTCCTCTTTCAAATCGGCAAGCACTTGCTCAGGCAGTGTGCCTGGCGCATATACTTTGTCATAGCCCATAGCAAGGAACTTTTTCTCAACTTCAGTAAAATCAGATTTACCAACAACCAGGTTACCGCCAACATACAGCAGAATGTCTTCAATGCCGGCTTCACGGCAACGGTCTCTTAAACCACGGCAGTCAATTTCGCCGTGTCCATAAAGCGAAGCCACCAAAATTGCCTTGGCATCGGTTTCGATTGCCGCATTAACAAATTCTTCCTGAGGCACCAGCACCCCCAGGTTAATTACTTCATAACCGGCCGCTGTGAGAGCATGGTTGAGGATTTTGTTGCCGACTGCATGGCAGTCAGCGCCAATTACGCCTAAAATAACCTTTTCCTTGTTTGTCATCTCCACTACTCCTTTGCTTTATCAGTCTCTGCTACCAACCGGCCGATGACCTGTTGGAGCGATCCCTGGTCTATTTCGTAGTAAAAAGTGATGATATCCTGTGTTTCTGCAGCTGCCTGGCGTACCATTTGCTTCATCGACTCGGCGGCAATAATGACCTTATACCCGGCTATACATTGCCTAACCTGCTCCCGTTCAGTCCCGGTACAGGCTTTCAGCCCAATACCGTTACAGCCAATCTTGGTCAGGAGACGATCAAGCGCATCCACAAATTCCTGTGTTTTAGCAACAACAGCCACCTCAGTACCAGGCTGCAGTCGGGCCAGCTTAATGACCGCTTCGAGATTGGGTACAGAAGCCACAGCCAGCAGCTTGGCGGTATTGCCAAGCACCCCCGCAACAACCGACTGGTGTTCCGCCGTCGTGATCACCAGATCACAGGCGGCCAGAAATTCAACCTTTACCACACCGGCTAAGAGGTCTGACAGCACTACCGGTTCAAATTGCGCATGCGCCGTTTGACTGAGCTGAGCGATGAACTGTTCCACATATTCCAGGGTACAATCCACAACAGCCACCCTGAGCTGCCTGGTTGACAGTTCGCGTTCTTTGGCCCGGATGGCGGTAATGTTGGCAAACTGTTCCACAGTAAACCCCAGTTCAACCACCTGTACCATTGCCGCGTCAATAATTTTGAGCGCCCGTTCAATCCGGCTGCCTGCGACATCCGCGCCAGCCGCCGTTATATCTCCAGCCTGTCCGCGGACAAAAGTACCGCGTCCCTGCCGGGCCTCAAGAACTCCTTCAAGCAAAAGTTCCTTATAGGCAACACTGACGGTATTGCGGCTAATGCCCAGTTCTTCGGCCAAACTGCGTTCTGTCGGCAGCTTATCGCCTTTTTGGTAATAGCCTGTCTTGATTTTGTCCAAGATGTACGCTTTTACCTGCAAATAAATAGGTATGCCAAGTTTTTGCACAATCATAATATCATCATCCCACCAAATTGGACCATTGGATTAATCCAATTTGAATTTCTAAAGCTATTATCTCATACCATTTGCGAAAAAGCAAGAAAATTCTACAAAAAAAATACTGTATTCATTAAACTTTTTTTATCTGCTTTTCACCTCTGAAAATAGTGTTTCCTGGCTATGTATTTTTAGCCGTCCGCCAGGTCTTATGTTGGCACGCAAAACATATATATCTTGTCAGGACAAAACCAAGAGGGGTTATAACAAAACTTGGGGCACGCCTAAGCGTGCCCCAAGTACAAATCATGCATCAGCAACCCTATATTATTGTCTTTTATTCTAACCTACTGATATATATGGCATTTCGACTTCTGCCTTACTTTTATAGTGCTTCTTCGTCAATTCCCATTTCTTTGCGCTTTCTGGCATTGTTCCTGATTTTGATGGTACCGACGATAATTTCCGGAATAAGTACGAAGAATAAGCCGATATAACCAACCGAGCCGTAACCTTTTACGACAATATTGGTCAGGCCAAAAATCGATATGCCTGTACAGATTGCAATCGTGACAAACGAAACAAAAATTCTGCGCACCCGGAGGCTTTCAAACATACCTTCAGGCTTTATCACCGATTCAAACCGGGCAACGGCAGCAAAGGTCAGCGCTACCCCGCTGCCCAGCAAGGCAACGAACAGAATGAGGCTATACAGCACTTTCAGCCAGTCTATGCCAAGATGGGTAGTGACATAGTATACCGGCAGCGTCTGTTTCACAGAACCGGGCGCAAAACCAAGCAGCATGAGACAGACAAGCAACAGAAAGACGCCATTGAACAATGTGCCGAAGAACATGAACCAGTTGCATTCCTTGGTGGTCTTAATATTTTGCGCCGCCGACAGCATCGGCATCGCCGTGAACGATTGGAACCCGACATAAATAAGCATCAGCCAGACGGCTTCCCCAAAACCGGTGCCAAAGGTTTCCTTGGTAGCGATAAAATTCTGCCATTGGAGCGCGCCGGCCTCAATACCCAGATAGGCAAGCAGGCCAAGGGTGGGGATCAGGAAATAAGTCTTGAAGTTCAAGGCCTTAATAATCAAACCGCCGCCGAAGATCGTCAACAGCAAGGTGATGAAACCCACTGACGTAATACCGATACCGTAATTAAGTCCCATGGTACTCTGGAGCAGGGAGCCCGCACCCGCTATCGCCGTGCTTACGGCACAGGCGATCAGCATAAGGTTCCCGAATTCAAATATAATTCCAAACTGCTTTTCGTACGGGTGATAGAGAACATTGGCATAGGCTTTATAGTTGTATGCCTTGTGATCTTTGGCTAACACAAGGGCATTCCGGTGGCCCCAGCCTAAAAGAATCATAGCGATTATTGGCAGAAAAACGGAATACCAGCCAAATTTAACATAAAAGTTGACTTCCTGGTTGCCGGTGGCAAACCCCCCGCCACAGTGGGTGGCAAACCAGACCGCCCCCATGGAAAGTCCGATTCCCCACCCCATTGACATCGGTTTTTTCCTGCCTGGTTCTGCATTTCCCGGGCCGGTCATCTGCTGCCCGTTATTGATATTACTCATCCTCTCGCCTCCAATGTATGTAGTTCACCGCCGCCTTTAATGGCCTAAAAATAATAAAGTTCGTTGTTGGCATACTCTTCCTTTCTTGATATGATATTACCATCATACTATTGTGTAAATAACCTGTCAATCGCGAAAGATATTCTGGCATCGGTGTTACCCTTATCCTGTCCTAGCAGAAAGTTATGCTTGCTGTCAGGACAAAAAAAACCGCCGTAAAGGCGAGATTAATAATTCCATAATTATGAATCTGAAAAAAATTGAATCTTTAAACTGAAAACTTTTACCTGTCGAGTTGAAAAATATTTCAAATTCATGTAATATAAATAAGATATCCTAGATTTACCGGAGGATCAACTATGGCTCAAATTAAAAAAGTCAAATTATCTGATACAGTAGTCGAAGAAGTTTTAAAGGCTCTTGAAAACGGCCGGTTTAAGCCTGGGGAAAAAATCCCGTCAGAAAGTGTTTTGACAAAAGAATTTGGTGTCAGCCGGACGACCTTGCGAGAAGCATTTCAAAAACTTGAATTATTGGGCAAAATGTCTATTCGCCAAGGTGACGGAACCTATGTAAACGATGGTCCGCCACCTACTATATATAACCATATCAACTCTGCCTTCATATTCGGCAATACCGATATGACCAAGCTTTTGGAAGCCAGAGAATGTTTAGAGATGTATGCGATAAAATTAGTTGCCAACCGTGCTACCGCCGAGGATGTTGCCAGACTCTATGAGAGTATTAGCTCAGAAAAAGATAACTTGACTCCCCAAAATTTCCCAAAACAGGATTTCTTATTTCATCAGCTGCTTATTGAATTAAGTGACAACCCGATTCTTTTGGGTTTCTGGACTTCCATCATGTCTCTGATTAAGGAAGAACAAACCCGCATAGCCAATATACCGGGTGTGCCGGAACAAGCATGGGAAACCCACAAACAGATTATTAAAGCCATTGAAAAAAACGATGCCAAGAAAGCCCAAGCTTGCATGCAGCAACATTTATCCTTATTGCCGGGAATTGTTTTATCAGATGTTTCTCACAGAAAAAGCCGGGAAAATAACAAATAGGTTCTACGGAACCATACCAATAAAAATAGCCCCTTCCAGGGGCTATTTTTATTGGTATGGTGAGTCAAGACTCCCGCCGCTACAGGCGGTGTCAGTTCAGGTGGAGTCGACTCTCCACCTGAACCCACGATGTTTCAGCAAAGCTGGAACAAGTTCACTGGTATACTTTGGCCTGCTCCTCACCGCTAAGCACTCGCAGCGCCCCCTCCGCCAAAGCAATCATTTCATTTTCTCCCGGAACAATCTTAATATCGGCGATGAATTGTACCCGGTCTGTAATCAGTTTGACAAGCAGCTGATCATATGCAAGGCCACCGGTCAGAACAATAGAATCCACCCGGCCGGCCACTGCGGCCGAACCTGCCGCAATCTCTTTGGCAATCTGATAAGCCATGGCTTCATAAACAAGTTTTGCTTTGGCATTACCTGCTGCAATCATTCTTCCCACTTCCCTGCCGTCATTGGTGCCCAAATAACCTACTAATCCCCCTTGGCCGACAAGCAACTTCCTGACTTCACTCATTGAATACTTCCCGGAAAAGCACAATTCAATCAAGTAGCCGGTAGAAATACCACCTGCCCGTTCCGGGGAGAATGGCCCCTCTCCGCAAAGGGCGTTATTGACATCAACGACTTTTCCTCCTGTATGGACACCGACAGATATACCACCGCCCATATGGGCAATAATTAGATTAACTTCATTATACGGTTTTCCCAACTCCCTGGAGATTTTACGGGCAACCGCCTTCTGGTTCAACGCATGAAAGATACTTATCCTGTCATAAGCGGGAAGACCGGATATTTTCGCAATGTCGGCAAGTTCATCAACCACCACCGGATCAACAATGAACGCAGGAATAGCCAGAGTATCCGCGATTTCCTTCGCAATGATTCCACCCAGGTTCGAAGCATGCTCCCCCCTGTGGGCAAGACGCAGATCTTTGATCATGGTTTCGTTAACCGCATATGTGCCGCCTTCGATGGGTTTTAACAAGCCGCCCCGCCCCACTACGGCATCCAGGATATCAATAGCTATGTTGTTTTCAGCCAATAGTGTAAGTATCCCATTTTTTCTAAACTGGTATTGTCCAATCACAGTTGTAAATGCTGCCAGTTCCGCATTCGAATATCTGACTACCTCTTCATACAGCAACTGTTCATTGTCATAGACCGCCACTTTGGTGGACGTTGATCCTGGATTGATTGCTAATATTCTAAACTTATCCTTCATAGCTTTTTTCCTCCTCACTTTTACTTGCCATTAAAACACCGATTGCTATGGAGTTGAGCTTTACAATATCGGAATCGGCCCGTGATGTCAAAACAATCGGGGCTTTAGCGCCCACGATGATTCCCGCTATTTGGCCTCTTGCAAAAAACACGATGGATTTATACGATACATTTCCCGCTTCGATAAACGGCATTAGCAGAATGTCGGCATTACCTGCCACCGGCTGGGTAATGCCCTTATGTTTAGCGGCCTCTGGTGATACTGCATTATCCAAGGCAAGCGGTCCTGCGACAAGGCAGCCTGTTAGTTCGCCGGCTTGGTTCATTTTTACCAGTGCCTCGGCCTCCAGGGTAGCCTTCATCTTGGTATTCACTTTTTCTACCGCGCAGATACAAGCTACTTTGGGATTATCATTGCCAAGTGCATTAGCAACTTGTACTGCATTTTGGATGATCTGCTTTTTTACCGCTACATCTGGTTCAATATTCATGGCCGCATCGGTAATATAAAACAATCTGTCATAGCCGGTCACACCGGCTACCGCCACATGAGACAGTACGTTTTCCGTCCTAAGCCCGAATTCTTTATCAAGTACAGCCTTTAGTATTACGGCAGTATCTACCAGTCCTTTCATAACTATTTGCGCTTCTCCCTGTGCAACCAGTCGTACCGCCGTTCTACAGGCTTCAATACTGTCTTTTTGGTCAATGATTTTGAACTTATCTATAGCAATATGGTTGTCTTGCGCGATCTGCCGGATTTCAGCCTCATTGCCGACTAATATGGCGGCAGCTATCCCTAATTCCCGGGCACTATTGACTGCCAGCAGCACTTCACAGTCCTGGGCAACTGCCACAGCAATGGTTTTAGGCCCTTTCAGCTGAGAAATCTTTACAATTTCTTCGAACCTTGTTATCATGCACTACCTCCTCCAGCTAAAATGGGATTAACTAATTTGGAACTTATTTATCGTTGTCTGGAAACTCTGAGCCAGCTTGGCCAGGCTCTGGCTGGAAGCGGCAATTTCCTCGATGGCAGCCGAGTGTTCTTCGGTAGCTGCCGTTACTTTTTGGGCTTGTCCAACTGCCGTTTTACTGCAATCGTCGACATGTTCCACAGAGGCTACCACTTGTTCACTGCTATTTGCCAGTTGCTCTATGGCAACAGAAATATCCTGCACTTGTTCAGATACTTGTGTTACCAGTGTTGCTATTTCACTGAACGCATACCCGGCCATAGTTACAGCCTCTGTTCCCACCTTAACCTCCCGGGTACCTTCACTCATTGCAACCACTGCTTTATTGGTATCCTCCCGAATTTCAAAAATCAGAGTGGCGATTTGCTTTGCCGCTTGCTGAGATTGTTCCGCAAGATTTCTCACTTCTTCCGCTACCACCGCGAAGCCTCTTCCCTGCTCTCCCGCTCTGGCAGCCTCAATCGCAGCATTAAGCGCCAGTAAGTTTGTCTGCCCGGAAATGCCTGATATTGTATCAACAATCTGGCCAATTTCCTGGGAGCGTTCACCCAGTTTCGTGATAACCTGGGCAGAATGGTTTACAGTCTGTTCAATATAAGTCATTTGATTGACAGCTTTCACCACAGAGGCATTACCTTCTTGGGTTTTATCGGCGGCCTTGCATGAGATTTTCGATACATGGCTGCTATTAGCAGCAACTTCGGTGATACTGGCTGACATCTTTTCAATTACAGTGGTTGCAGCATCGATTTCGTTCATTTGTTTTTCTACACCCTGGGCAATATCATTAATTGATCCGGCCACCTGGGTTGCCGCCTGAGCTGAGTGTTCAGCGCTGGCGGTCAATTGCTGGGAAGCTGCCGCCAACTGCTCTGAGGATTGAGCCATCATTACCACCATATTGCCAATGCCTTTGGCCATTGCGTTAATAGCACTGCTAATCTCACCAAATTCATCAGGTCTGTCAGCAGCGATAGCTAACCTTAGATCGCCTGCCGCATAGCGTTTTGTTGAATCAAGAATGGAATGTAAGGATTTTTTTATATAGCCGGGAATGGTGATTGTCAAAAATCCGGCAATAAGCATAGTTACAGTACCAATGACGGCAGAAATCATGATAATTTTTTGTATAATTTCCCGGATAACCGCCAGGCGGGATTTAACAATTTGCGTATTTTCCTCAGCTAACATGTGGCTGCCTTTCATAATCCCTTCAGCAAAAGGTACATATTTTTTTCCGATTTCAACAGACTGGATTTGTAATGCTTTAGCCTGTTCCAAATTACCGGCTTTCTGTTCGGCCATTTGCTCCCGGATAATTGTCACAAATTCACTTTCTGTCCCCTTTGTATATATAGTAGTGTCGCTTATCAGTTTTTCTACTACAGGCTGTTCTGCCGCATCAGTTACTGCCATAATCTGTTTTTCTATTTCAATGGCATTATTTAACTTTTTACTAAAGTTATCTAACATTTTTTCATTGCCATACGCAACAAAACCCCGTGCCTCACCAATCGCCCCGGTAAATTCATTTTCTACTTTTAATGATAAGGTCAACCTAGTGGTAGCCCTCTCTAATTCTATTACCTGATCACGGATGCCGTTAACGGAGTAATAGGAAATTATGCTTAATACTATAATTGAGAACATCATTGCCATAAAGCCAAGCGTAATTTTTGTACCTACTTTCATATTGCGCCCCATAAAGTTCTGTTCAGCCCCCTTGAATTTCTCATGTTTTTACTATGAGTCTTAGCCTGAGGTCTCCAGCGACCGGCATATTGCCCGGCGGCTGCCTGCTTTACGGAAAATAGCAGCCGCCAGGCGGCCAGGTAATGTAAATTTGGGTGTTTTCTGATTTATGGCTGCTTGAATTGCAGGCATTTCCCCGCTTCATATGCCTTGTCGAGCAATTGCACAACATGAAGGCATTCTTGATTCCTTCCATTTTGAACCAGTCCGTCAACAATATGCATTCGGCAGGAACCACAGCTGGTTACAACCGTATCGGCAGCCGTTGAAGCAATATCGGCAATTTTGCGGTCATTGATTTTTCGGGAAACATCATAGTGCGCCAAACTGAAGGAGCCGCCTGCCCCGCAGCAGCGGGCCGGTTCTTTCATTTCGACGAATTTCACTCCCGGGATGGCAGCGACAATGACACGCGGCTGAGCAGTCACTTCAATTCCCCTGGCCATATGGCAGGGATCATGCATAGTTACCGTGGCAGGTACCGGTCCCAAAGTATCTTGCCGGAATCGCAAGACATCAACCAAAAACTCACTGATTTCATAGGTCTTAGCAGCCAGGTTCCTGGCCTGCCGCTGTAAGTCCGGCTCATCATGGAACAGTTCCGGATACTCGATTTTAAAGGCTTCCGCGCAAGAGCCGCAGGCGGCAACAATATAATCAGCATTGACGCGTTCAAAAGTTTCAACATTGTGTTTGGCAAAAACTTTAGCCAGTTCAACGTCACCGGACATATACACCGGCGTACCGCAGCAGTGTTGTTTCGCCGGTATGGTGATTGCCACATTATTGGCTTTCAGTACATTGATTACTGCCTGACCGATATCGGTGTATACATAGTTAATGGTGCAGCCAGTAAAAAATGCCACTTTCATTTGCGGTTTAGCTGCATTAATATGTTCAGGAAATTGGCTGCGCAGCGGCGTGGCCGCAAAGGGAGCTAACACTCGCCGCCGGTCAAGTCCGGGCATCGGAAAGCGGGCAACAACAGCCATTCGTCCGGGCAGTTTTTTCATTTGCAGCGGACCGAACAGGCCGGCCATGCGCAGAGCGAAATCAAACAGCGTCCGGTTAGAAAGCAATGTAAACACTTGTTTTTTTATCGGGTTCAGACCTCTGGCTTTAACCGCTGCCTGGCGTCCGCGCAAGATAAGTTCGTCAGCTTTGACACCACAGGGACATTTAACAGCACATGCCTTGCAGGACACACACATAGCCATCCGCTGATCAAAGCCTGCGGAAATTTCGGCATTCCCGTTGATTACAGCCTCCATAAGCGACAGCTTACCCCGGGCCACCGCCGCTTCTGTCTGAATTTCTTTATAGATGGGACATACTTCCATGCAATTGCCGCATTTCATACAGTTAGCAAGAGCATCTTCAATGTCTGTCAGCAGCTTTTTATCCTCTTTCATACCTTAACACTCCCCGACTAGTTTTCCAGGATTGAGGATGCAGTTAGGATCTAACGCCTTTTTAATAGCGCGCATGGTTTTCATACCGACCTCGCCGAATTGGTCCTCCATATACTTCAATTTTCCCAGCCCGATTCCATGCTCACCGCTAAGAGTACCCCCAAGCCTGATGGCAGTGGTAAAGATTTCATCCATTGCTTTATAGACCCGTTCCATTTCCTCTTTGTCGCGCAGATCGCAGACGATGGTAGGATGCAGGTTGCCGTCGCCGGCATGGCCGAAGGTGCCGATTGTGACTTTATGTTTTGCGGCTGCCTGATTTACCGCCCGGATCATTTCCGGTACCTTACTGCGTGGAACAGTTGCGTCTTCGGTAAACGTAGTGGGCCTGAGTTTTGCCAGGGCCGGCAGGGCCGCACGCCGGGCTGCCCATATTTTGTCACGCTCGGCAGCGTCTTTCGCTACCTGGATTTGATCGGCATGGTTTGCTTTGAGCACTTCCACCACTTTGGCGGCTTCTTTTTCCACTACTTCGGGAATACCGTCAACCTCAATAAGCAGCACGGCCTCGGCTTCTGTCGGCAGCCCCACTTTGGCGTAATCTTCTACCGTTCGTATGGTTGCGTTATCCAGTATTTCCAGGGTAGCGGGAATAATTTTGCTGGCAATGATTGCGGCAATAGAGTTGCCGGCATTGTCTAAGTTCGAGAATATGGCCATCATGGATTTTTTTGCTTCCGGGGCGGGCACCAATTTGACAATGATTTTGGTTATAACCCCCAGGGTGCCTTCCGAACCGGTAAATAGCTTGGTTAGGTCATAGCCGGCTACGTCTTTCACATTCTTGCCACCGGTTTGTAAGATACTGCCGTCGGCAAGCACAACTTCCAAACCCATTACATAGTGTTTGGAAACACCATATTTAAGGCCGCGCAAGCCGCCGGCGTTCTCCGCTACCGTGCCGCCAAGGGTTGCTGTGGCTACGGTACCGGGGTCAGGCGGATAGATCAGCCCAAACTGTTCGACCGCTTTGTTAAGAGCGGCAACAATAACACCCGGCTCGGCGGTGGCAACAAGATTCGCCTCATCGATTTCAAGGATTTTATCAAAACGGGTCATCTGAAGGACAATCCCGCCTTTTGTCGGTACAGTACCGGCACTCAGATTGGTGCCTGAACCGCGAGGGTAAACGGGTATCTTTTCCGCATTGGCCAGCGCTAATACCTGGGAAACTTCATTTGTATTTGCAGGAGACACGACGGCATCCGGCATATGTGAAAAACCAGGAGTCGCATCATAGGCATAGCAGAGAAGATCTTCTTTATCGGTTAGAACATACGCTGTTCCTACTATCCTTCTTAATTCATTTAACAAACGGCTCTCCATACTTTTTTCACTTCTTTCTTTTATTTTAGTGTCATAGAAAAGCGGACACGCCCAAGCGTGTCCATATACAAGTAATGTATTAAAAAACCTATATTTATCTTTGTTAATGCGTCAAAACTCCCGCCTCTACAGGCGGCGTTAATTCAGGTGGAGTAGACTCTCCACCTGAATCCCCGAGGTTTCAGCCATGCTGAAACGAGTTCACTGTTGTTTTCACCTAACTACAGGTACCGTATTTGCTGCCGCAGTCATTACCGTAATTGTGTAATCTTCCCGTCCAAGCTTTTCTTGCGCTATTGCCAGTGCTTCTGCCGCAGTTGCCGCCGGAATCATGCCGGCTTTCCGGATAAACCCGGCATTCTCCTGTTTGGTCACAATGATCAGCGATATTTGGCGAGCTATATCGAGTAGCCTGTAAGCCAAAAATCCGGGGATGGTAAAGTTGGCCCGCAGAGCCATCTCATGCTCTAACATTGTCGGATAGTTAAACCAATTACTAAATTCGGCCGGCTCCATAATATCCGGCAATTCCATGAAACAAATTACAACACCTCCCGGCTTAGTCGCCATATAGGCATTGTCGATTGTTTTCACGCCCTGATATAGATTGATATCCTTGGGAAAACCGCCTGCACTGGAAACAACCAAATCAGCTTGCGCCGTAACGGGAACTCCGTAGATATCATCTACCATCTTAGTTCCTGCCAGCCAGGCCTCATGCCAGTGTCCGGCCACAAACCTGGCAAACTGATTCTCCGGTGTAAATACGGCATTCAGCAAAAAGTCCGGTTTAGCCAGAGCCGCCTGCTCAATCATATCCTCATTCATTTCATTGCCTTCCAGCTTACCGGAAATACAGTTCGGATTAAGACCTTTGCCCACTTCTTTATTCATACAAAACAGATGATTCCCCTGAATTGTCTTAAAACCGCTAATGCCAGGCAAAATGGCTTTGCGTCCGCCGCCGAAACCGGCCATTAAATGGTGAACAATGCCACCGGTCAAAATCACCTTGTCGGCCTCGGCAACGCTTCTATTGATATAGCAATCAACCCCGTTTTTGGTCTTACCGGTGTATACAAGCTGATCTTGATTATGGCAGTCGTGGTTAGCAACGGCGACCCGCTTGCAGACCTTATCGCCACACAATATGGCAAACTCTTCTTCCGTATTCAAACGGTGGGCGCCGGGAGCAATGACAATACATATGTTTTGGTCGGGAATGCCGGCCTCGTTCAATTCGTCTAATAAAACCGGCAGAAATTGATCAAATTTTACCCAGGCGCGAGTTATGTCACTAACTACTATGGCAACCTTGTCGCCTGGTTGAACAACCTCCTTAAGCGGCGGCGTTCCGATTGGATTACGGAGTGCCTCACGCACGGCTGAGGGTATATCGGCAATTGCCGGACATGGCTTGCCCACAACATTATTAATGATCTTTGCTTCCGGCAGGGCTACTGCTATCTTGCCATTGCCGTAACCAAACTCAAATACGGATTCACGCATACTATCCCTCCTATTTTTCGGTTTTTGCCTTACTATTTACAGCGCGTCCTCGTCAATGCCCATTTCTTTGCGCTTTCTGGCGTTATTCCTGATCTTGATGGTACCGACGATAAGCTCTGGGATAATTACGAAGAACAGGCCGATATAACCAACCGAGCCGTAACCTTTTACAACAATATTGGTCAGGCCGAAAATCGATATACCGGTACAGATAGCGATGGTGATAAACGAAACAAAAACTCTTCGCGCCTGGAGGCTTGCAAACATGCCGGCAGGCTTTATCACTGATTCAAACCGAGCAACGGCAGCAAAGGTCAGCGCTACCCCACTGCCTAAGAGAGCCACGAACAAAATGACGCTGTACAGCACCTTCAGCCAGTCTATACCCAATTGAGTAGTAACATAATATACCGGCAAGGTCTGTTTCAGAGAACCGGGCGCAAACCCCAGCAGCATGATGCAGACAAGCAGCAAAAATATGCCGTTGAACAGGGTGCCAAAGACCATGAACCAGTTGCATTCCCTGGTGCTCTTAATACCTTGCGCTGCCGACAGCATGGGCATAATGGTAAAGGACTGGAACCCGATATAGATCAGCATAAGCCAAAAGGCTTCCCCGAAGCTGGTCCCGAAGCTTTCCTGGGTAGCAAGAAAATTCTTCCATTGGAGCGCACCGGACTCAATGCCCAGATAGGCTAAAAGACCGAGAGTGGGAACCAGGAAATACGCCTTAAAGTTTAAGGCCTTAATAACCAGTTGGCCGCCGAAGATGGTTAAGACTAAGGTGACAAATCCTACCGCCGTGATACCGATACCGTAATTAAGTCCAATGGTGCTCTGGAGCAGGGAACCTGCGCCGGCTATCGCTGTACTCACAGCACAGGCAATCAGCATAAGATTCCCGAACTCAAATACAAGACCAAAATATTTTTCGTAGGGGTGAAATAGAACATCGGCATAGGCTTTATAGTTGTACGCCTTATGATCCTTGGCCAATACGAGGGCATTCCGGTGACACCAGCCCAGAATAATCATCGCAAATATTGGCAGGATAATCGAATACCAGCCAAACCTGACATAAAAATTAACTTCCTGGTTGCCTGTGGCAAATCCCCCGCCGCAATGAGTGGCAAACCAGGCCGCTCCCATGGAAAGCCCGACTCCCCACCCCATTGTCATCGGTTTTCTCCCGCCTGGCTCTGCACTTGGCAAACCGGTCAGCTGCTGCCCTTTATTGATATTACTCATCGTCACGCCTCCAATGTATATATTTCACCTGGAAGAACGCAGACTTACTACCCCTTATTAAGTTACAACTGAAAAATAGCTACTGCTTGGTTTTAAGCTGCATCACATAATCATACCCTTTGGTTAGCGCCGCTTGATTTGCCGGTATCATTCCGGGCTTCGCGGCAAATTTCTTGGCAAAAGCATCCATAAGAGATTCTTTGGCTACCACAGCGGTAGCAGCCAGCAATGCCCCTAATGCCACCATATTGATCATCTTGATGTTGCCTAACTCATTAGCAATTTCATTGATGGGTACAAGGTAGCTCTTGATATCCTGGCGCTCCACCTCCTTACTGACAAGAGAACTATTAATAATCATCGCTCCATCAACCGCCATGGCTGACTCGAACTTATCCAGTGACGGCAAGTTCATAATTACGGCAGCTGCCGGCTTGGTAACAATCGGCGCCCCCACAGACCCGTCGGTAATGATGACAGAGCAGTTAGCGGTGCCGCCGCGCATCTCAGGACCGTAAGACGGCATCCATGATACATTCTTGTTTTCAAGCATTCCCGCATAGGTCAACAATTGTCCCATAACCATAACCCCTTGACCGCCAAAGCCTGACATGACAATTTCGTGTCTCATTGTTTCACCTCCCCAATATTTTTATAAACGCCAAGCGGGAATTGCGGCAGCATGTTTTCCTTTAACCAGGTTTTGGCCTCTACCGGCGTCTTGCCCCAATTTGTCGGGCAGGTAGCCAATACTTCCACTAAAGCAAAACCTTCACCGCGAATTTGAACTTCGAAAGCGGTTTTAATGGCTTTTTTAGCCTTAGTCATATTAGCCGGATCATTAACCGAAACACGGGCTATATATTTAGCTCCGTCCAGGGTTGCCAAAAGTTCGGACAAACGGATAGGCGACCCCGCCACTGCCAGCTGGCGTCCGTAAGGAGAGGTTGCGGTTACTTGGTTTACCAAGGTTGTCGGCGCCATTTGGCCTCCGGTCATACCATAAATGGCGTTGTTTACAAATATTGTTGTTATCTTTTCACCCCGCGCAGCGGCATGCACTACTTCCGCCATACCAATGGCGGCGATGTCTCCGTCTCCCTGGTATGTAAACACTACATTTTCCGGATGTACACGCTTAATACCGGTAGCCACCGCCGGAGCACGGCCATGTGCTGCCTGTTGGGAATCTATGTTAAAATATTGATCTGCCAGTACAGAACAACCAACAGGTACAACACCGATCGTCTTTTTTTGTATCCCCAGCTCATCAATCACTTCTGCAACTAAACGATGAATAATACCATGCTGACACCCCGGACAGTAGTGTGTCGATACATCCAGCAGCGATTGCGGTCTAGCAAACAACTTCTCCGCCATTGTTATTTGCCCCCTTTTGTTTCAAATATTTCGACTATTTGTTGGTAAACATCCTGCGGGCTCATCATCATACCGCCGGTGCGGCCATAAAAGTGAACCGGCCTGGAGCACCGGATAGCCAGGCTAACATCTTCAACCATCTGCCCGGCACTAAGCTCTATTGTTAAAACAGCAGCCGCTTTATCAACCGCCTTTAACAACGCCGCCTTCGGAAAAGGCCACAAGGTAATCGGCCGGAACAGACCTACTTTGTAGCCCTGTGCTCTTGCCATTTCCATCGCTGAATACGCAACACGCGACGATATTCCATAAGCCACCAGCACTAACTCGGCATCTTCGGTGAAGGTTTCTTCCCAGCGCACTTCCTGTTCCTGAAGCAGTGCGTATTTTTTTTGCAGCGCGTCGTTTACCGCTTCCAATGCCTCAGGGTTAAGGCGAAGCGTATCTATTATATTAGGTTTGTCCCGCTCACCCATGCCGGTTGTCGCCCACGGCTTTTCCACCGGGATTACCGGCAGATTATGAAAATCAACAGGTTCCATCATTTGACCAAGAGCACCGTCGCCTAAAAGCATTACCGGATTTCGATATTGGTCCGCAAGGTTAAACGCGAGCACAGTCAATTCTGCCATTTCCTGAACACTGTTTGGTGCAACCACAATACAGTGATAATCACCATGACCGCCGCCTTTAGTCGCCTGAAAGTAGTCTGCCTGACCTGGCTGTATGCCGCCAAGACCCGGGCCGCCTCGCATGATGTTTACAATTACGCAGGGTAATTCACCGGCAGCAATATAGGAAATACCTTCTTGCTTAAGGCTTACGCCCGGGCTTGAAGAAGAAGTCATTACTCTCGCGCCGGCACCGGCTGCACCATAAACCATATTAATGGCAGCTACTTCACTTTCCGCCTGGAGAAATACACCGTTTACCTGCGGCAAGCGTTTGGCCATGTATTCGATTAGCTCAGACTGCGGGGTGATAGGATAACCAAAATAATACCTGCAACCGGCAATAACAGCGGCCTCACCGATAGCTTCGTTACCTTTCATCAATACCTTCTCTGCCATTTCTCCACTCCCATTCATTCGTAGATTTCGATTACTACATCCGGACAAGCCTTGGCACACAAGGCGCAACCCACACATTCGTCAGCATCAGGGCAAGTTGCGGGATGATAGCCCTTAGCATTAAAATCAGGAGACATTACAATAATGTTTTTTGGGCACACATCCAAACATAACTCGCAACCTTTACATTTTTCCTCACGAAAAGTTGGTTTTGGCATACTTTCCCCTCCTTAAAAATTGACTAAGCTTGCCAAACATGAATTCCACATTCCTTCTTTCAGCCTGGTCTTTGTCAATAATGAACAGGCAACGTATTACCTTAATATCATATTATCATCATACCATTGAGTAAATAATCTGTCAATTGCGAAAGATATTATGATATTATTTATTTTCTTTTACATTTTAAAAAACAGTGCTCTCACGTACTATTTTAGCCTTCTCGCAAAAAACAAAAATAAGAAAAACCCCGCCGTAAAGGCGAGGTTATAATTCCATAATATGTTCTTCAATTACACCATTTTCCTGAATATGCAAGATTCCGTAGCCCGGCTTGGAACCGCCCCGGGGCGCTCCCGGGCTGCCCGGATTAAACAGCAGCCGTCCGTCATGCCAGCCGCTATAGGGAACATGCGTATGACCGAAAACCACGATATCAGCGCCATATTGGGCCCCCCACCAGACAAGCTCCTGCATGCCATACTTCACATTATAGCGGTGGCCATGGGTCAGCCAAATAGTTTTACCGGCCAATTCCGCATAGGCATCCACAGGCACAGCCGTCGTCCTGTCACAGTTTCCCGCCACCACCGTTACCGGCAAGCCGGTCAGTTCTGCCAGTTTCCAGCCATCCTGAAAGTAGTCGCCGGCATGGAGCCAATGATCAACCGGACCGGCGGCGGCAATTACCTGCCGGAGTGCGGCTATATCGCCATGGGTGTCACTGATAACGCCGATTCTCATGTTCAAGCGCCGCCAGTTGCTTCACTAATGCTTGTATCGCGCGGCCGCGATGGCTGATATTGTTTTTTTCCGCTGATGACATTTCTGCCAGTGTGCGCCCAAACTCCGGCACCAAAAACAGCGGATCATAACCAAAACCCTTACCCCCGCGCGGCTTGGAGAGAATAACCCCGTCCACTGTCCCTTCCGCGGTGAGCAGCACTTGCTCCGGCTTAGCCAGAGCAAGCACACAACGAAATCTTGCCTGCCGTTTTTCATCAGGTACACCAATTAAATGGGCCAATAACTTTTTGTTATTATCTTCATCACCGGCGTGTTCGCCCGCATATCTGGCCGAATACACGCCCGGCGCTCCCTGCAGATAATCCACCTCTAACCCGGAGTCATCGGCCAGACAAAACTTGCCTGTCAGCCGCGCGTAAAAGCTGGCTTTAGCGCAGGCGTTCTCGGCAAAGGTCACACCCTCTTCCGGTGCTTCCGGATAGCTCCCCAGGTCGGCCAATGAACTAACCTTATAGGGCAGTTCGCGTAACGCCTCTTTAAATTCGGCAATTTTGCCGGCATTTTTGGAGGCGACAATAATTTCAATCATGCTTTCCTGCACCGTTTATCCCTCCCGGCCTACTTTCCATGCCAACTGGCCCAGTGTTTCTTTTTGGATGTCCAGCAGAATGTCAATCCCCTGACTGCCCACTGCAATCATTTCATTTAGCTGTGTTTGGCTAAAGGTTCCTTTTTCACCGGTTCCCTGCACTTCAACAAATTCACCGCTGCCGGTCATGACCAGATTCATGTCAACAACAGCCATAGAGTCTTCACTATAACATAAATCAAGATAAACTCCCTCAGGCATAACGCCGACACTCACGGCCGCCAAAAAGTCCTTGACCGGAAAGGGCTTCTGACTATCGCCCCAAATGCGGCTTACCGCATCAACCAGAGCTACAAACGAACCGGTAATGGCGGCTGTCCGGGTCCCGCCGTCAGCCTGCACCACATCACAGTCCAGCCAGATGGTCTTTTCCCCTAAGGCTTTAAGGTCAATAACACTGCGCAACGCCCGGCCAATCAACCGCTGAATTTCGTGAGTGCGGCCGCTTTGCTTGCCTCTGGCAGCTTCCCGGACATTACGGCTCTGGGTGGAACGCGGCAACAGGGAATATTCGGCACTCACCCAGCCTTCGCCTGACCCTTTCAAAAATGGCGGAACCTTTTCTTCAATAGTAGCCGCACAAATCACCTTGGTGTCGCCAAACTCAATAAGCACCGATCCTTCGGCATATTTTAAATAATTGCGGGTAATTTTTATTTTTCTGAGTTCGTTGTTTGTGCGTCCGTCTGCTCTGGCCATGAAAAGCCCTCCTAAAAAATATTAAAAATTTAGTTACAGTTGTTCCAGCCTATCCTCCTGCTTATCCTGGATAAAGCAGCAGTCATGCCGCCCCTCTTGCCGCGCCTTATGTACCGCATCACGCGCCTGTGCACGGCAGGCCGGGCAGCTGTTGCGGGGGATAATGGCGGCAAATGCTGATTTCATCCCGAACGGGTAGCCCTGTGCCTGGGTGTCAATGAGCTGATAGCCATGACACCGGGGGCAAAGCCGCACAGTTTCCGTTTGCCGTTCCTGAATACCGCTGTCATCATAATAGATATTCCGGCGTTGCTGCCACCAGTCGCCGGCCTTGGCGACGGCTTCGCGGCGCAACCTGTCCCGCCCCTGCCAAATGTCCTGCCACTCGGCTACCAGTTTGGCAATATAGTTGGTGGTTGCCGCCGATTGGCGCGGACAACGGGCATGGTCCGGTTCAATTACCCGGCTATAGTCCAAACCTGCCATCGCCAAAATGATGCCGGTATTAACATAAGGCAGCGCGTCTTCAATAGAATAGCCGCCTTCCAGCACCGCAATATCGGCCTTCAGCTTTTCTGCCAGGCGGGCATACCCCTGGGCTGTCACCGCCATATTGGCGAGTGGATCACTATAATGATTATCCTGCCCGGCTGAGTTAATAATCATGTCCGGCCTGAAATCCTCCAGCATTGGCAGCACCAGCCGGTCAAGCACCTCATGCAGCCCCGCGTCGGTGGTGCCTGGCGGCAGCGGAATATTAACCGTAGAGCAGAAGGCTCCCGGACTGCCCAGCTCACTCATGGCGCCGGTTCCCGGATACAGGGTACGTCCATCCTGGTGAAAGGAAATAAACAGCGTGTCCGGATCATGATAAAAAATATCCTGGGTGCCGTCGCCATGATGGACATCGGTATCGACAATGGCGATACGCTGCACCCCATAATGGCGGCGCAAATATTCCACCATAACGGCCTCAATATTAATGGTGCAAAAACCCCGTGTACCATGCACCACCCTCATGGCATGGTGTCCCGGCGGCCGCACCAGGGCAAAGGCATTGGTCACCTCACGGCGCATCACGGCTTGGGCCGCGGCAATGGCGCCACCGGCGGAAAGCAGATGGGCATCGGTAATCAGGGATTCAATATTGGGCACACCGATGTGAACCCGCTCAATATCGGCCAGTCCGGCAAGCTGCGGCCGGTATTCCCTGATAGCCGGCAAATCCAGCAGTCCTTCTTCCACAATTTGATCCCGGGTATAGAGCAGGCGTTCTTCCCGTTCCGGGTGAGTGGGGGTTATCGCCCAATCAAACGCCGGAAAAAATACTAATCCCAGCGATGCAGCCTTCATAGTTCCGCCTCCCGCATTTGTACCGGCATCAACACGCCAGGCTTGATCTGCAGCTTGCAGGTCATAATTTTCCCGATGGTGTTAAAACCGCGGATCAGGTTGAATTCTTCTTCATACAGGCGTTCACTGTAGCCGGCGGCTTCCGCCATTCCCCCGGCCGCCGCCCGCTCTGCCAGATGAGTACCGGCGGCAGTCCAGGCATCCTCTAAAGTAAAGCGCCGTTTATCAAACTCCTGGATAATGCCTAATTCCGGTACTGTATAAAAACCCTGCACCGTATCGGCCCTGAGCGTAATTTCGGTTGTCGGCCTGGCAGCAGCGGCACCGACAGCATTGGCTACCATATGTCCCGGCGGTATCTGCCAGGGCAGTTCCAGCTGCTCGGCCACCAGCGGCGCAAGCCCTCTGGCAGCACCACCTACCCCAATCAGCAGTTCCGGCTTAAACGGCCGGCCTGTCACCAGTTCTTCCACCTTGTACACCGGTCTTGCCGCCTGTTCTGCCAGCATATCCCGCACTGCCTGACATACGGTGGCGGCGGCCAGCCGCAGCGTTTCCCAGGCAGCCTCTGCCGCTGTCTGCGTAGCCTCAGCAACCTTTTCCATCGCCTGCCTGGCCAGCCCGATGTCGCCATAGTCAATTAACCCGGCAACCCTAAGCGCGTCCGTCACGGCAGGCGCTAAGCCGCCATTGGCCATAGCCGGGCCGCAGCGCATCGGACCAACAGCCAGCAGGCCGTTTTCCCGGCGCACATAGCTGTCGCCGCCGATCCCCACCGAGCGCAGGCAAAAAGAACGAACCGCCGTAGGATAATCCTTCACCCTGGCTCCGTCCGGGGCAAATAACGGCATACCATGTTGCCATAAAGCAATATCGGTTGTGGTACCGCCCATATCCAGCGAGATGGCCGGTTCCACCGGCTTGGTCAAAGCCATAATCCCCAGCACGCTGGCTGCCGGTCCGGTAAAGATGGCCTCAACCGGCGTTGATTTGGCTGTCGTCAGCGGCAGCGTGCCGCCGTCGGCTTTGAGTATATATACCGGCGCAATAATATCCCGTTCAGCCAGAGCCGCCTCTATGGCTTGGGCAAAACGGCTGAAGATGCGCCAAACAGCCGAGTTATAGTAGGCTGAATTAATGCGCCGCAGGTAATTGAGCGAACCGGAGACCTGGGTGCCAAGTGTGACATGCTTGGGCTGCAGATATTTATTAACCCAGTCGGTTACCAGATGCTCCTGACGGGGATTACGCACCGCAAATTTGGCGGCTACGGCTGCCACCTCATGGTCCTCAAGCTTACGGCAAACGGCCGCCACTTCCGCTTCTGCCGGACAGGCCTGCTCCCGCCCGCGATGGTCGGTATAGCCTGACAAAAAGTGAGCTTCGCCGGGTATCAGCCCGGTTACATTCAGCCCCGGACCCGGCAGCAGGAATAGAGCAACTTTGTCGGTTTTCCCTTCCACCAGCGCATTGGTTACAATGGTTGTCGAAAGAGAAGCCCGCCGGATTTTTTTAGCATCAACCCCTGTAAGCACCTTGTCGATAACGGTAACAACCCCGTTTAGCAGCGACTGCCGGGTGGTGGGAGTCTTGGCCGCAGCCACAACCTGGCCGTCGGCAATAAGTACCGCATCGGTAAAGGTTCCGCCAACATCAATTCCCAATAACATGCCCTTCGCCTCCAAACAAAACCGGCTGTACCCGGTACTAAAACTCTGTCAGTTATTTGTCTGCTTTATATACGGCACAGCCAATCGCCCCATTGAGCTGGGGATGCTCGGGGACAATAACCTCTGCCCCCATTTCCCGGGTAATAAATGTCTTGATGGCACTGCCCAACGCCACGCCGCCGGTAAATACGATTTTATCGCTTTTGAGCGCACTCAGCATGGGTTTAATCCGTTTATAAATACTATAGTTGACCCCGGCTGCCAGTTCAGCCGTAGTATACCCTTCCACCATTCGCCCGATGAGTTCCGATTCCCCGAAAATAGCGCAGGTAGCGCTAAGCTCTACCGGATTTTCACTGTAATCGGCCAATTCTGCCAGCGAAATGTCCAGCACGGCTGCCATATTTTCCAGATAGCGTCCGGTACTGGCCGCACATTTGTCATTGGTTTGAAAATCCACCATCCGGCCTTTGCGGACTTTGATGACCTTGCTGTCCTGTCCGCCTAAATCCAAAAGCGTAAAGTCTGTCAGTCCGGTCTGATAACTTGCGCCCAGCATATGGGCTTTCAGCTCGGGAATAATGATTGCGCCGACAATAGCAATGGTATTGCGGCCATAACCGGTGGCCGTCAGACTGGTCACCGCCGGCAACCCCAGCGCCCCGAAGTCCACCGCCAGGCCCTTGTCTGTCCGCTGGCCATACTCCCGGTAAAACCTGGCTGTCTCATATACATTGGCGGCGGTAAGCTGTTTGGTGCCGGGATTCATAATGACCAGCTTCACACTACGGCTGCCCAGATCGATACCACATTGCATATGCTTTGCCTCCTTCTAGTAGTCTGCCAAGACTAACGCAGCATCTCCAGAAAGCTGTCAATCCGCAGCCTGGTTCTGGCATCAATTTTTCCGGGTTTATCTCCTTCAATGGTCAGAATCGGTATGTTCAGTTTCTCGCGTAAAATAATGTCCTCAATCTGACGAAAACAGAAGCTTTGCACATAATGGACAATACCGTCCAGATTGCGCCTTTCTATCTCGGCCTCAATATCCTTAATCCGGCCAAATACACCGTACGGATAGGTATAAAGCCGGTACTGCTCAACAATATCGTCGGTAACAAACGGCATAGCAAATTGCCGCTGTACTTCATTGTACACCACCCGGGCCCCCATAGTCTCCAAATAGGGGTATAAATCAGGAAAAATCGGCGGCACACCGATAAAGCCCAACCGGAGATCATCGGTATATTCGGCGGCACTCGCCGTCTTGGTCAGGAAAGCATCCACATCTGCCTCAAAAGCAGTCAGATCACTATTAAAATCACTGCAGCTTACCTGGTACAAATGGTTATGGAAACCGCTAACCGTGTTTTCCTCCCAGGTTAGCCGGTCAATCTCAGCTACTTTCAGGCGCAGCTTGTCTAACTGGTGTTTGACGGCAGCTACCGCCTCCCAGTCGGTTCCCAGGGCGCCCATTAGCTTTTCCATTTGCAATTTCAATAAATCGTAATCCCGGTCATACGGATAGGCAAAGGGAATGGTCTCAACCCCTGCCAGCTCATAGGTTTCCATCAATGCATGAGTATTGCTGCAGTCGCCCTGGGTAACGGCAATGACCTTGTCAATACCGTCACCGGTATTACCATCCCGATTAACCACGATGGAATACAAGCCCTTGATCCAACCGCAAATATTGCGGGGATACCCGGCCTCTTCGGCAGCTTCCACGAATTTTCCGGCTTCCGGGCTGGTAATAAATATATTGTTAAGATCAACAGGGATATGCCCTGCCGCCAGAATAATTTCAACCGGCACAGTTGTTGTGATGCCGATGCGGGCCATAGTCATCTCGCCTCCTAGGATAAAGAAAACACGGCTTGCGCCGAGCCTCTGGCGAAAGCGCAAGCCGATGTTGATCCTGTTTTTAAGAAAGTATACTTGCTGTTGGGACATGTAAGACAGAGGATAGCCTCTATCCTCTGTCTTATGGAAAGAATATTATTGCGCGGCAGCTTTTTGGGCAACCAAACCATAATTTTTAATAATAACAATCGGCGTTTTCTGACTGGCATTACCAAACGGGTTATCTATGAGAATCCGCGCCAGTTCGGCAGGGTCAAGCCCTTGCGTCACTCCCAGCACAGCCGCCCGCTTGAGGTCATTGACATCAGCCACCGCTGCACCATGGCACCCCAGCCGCTGTTTTATGGCTTCCGCCACCCCATGGGGGTCGGCAGGCCCGTACACCAGGTGCTTATCAAAAGGCGGCATCGTGCCGGTAACATCGTCAATCAGCGCTGTCTGCCCACCAGCCAGTTGGTAAAACAGACCGTTTTTCCCCACCAGTTTGCCAAGCATGCCAATAAACATCGACCAGGCTATCCGCCAGCTGCCTTCTGCATTCATGGCACTCTGCATGCCATAGGAGCTGGATAAACTGCCTTCCTGCGGCACAAAGCGGCAAAGCACCCTGGCCAATAAGGACAGCGTCATCTCCTCCGGCCGCACAATTCGCCCCTGGGTAATGGCGACAACACTTTCAGCCACAGTTACCACATCATGGGGACCAATATCCTCTTTGGCATATTTTTCAATAATATCAACAATATCATCTTTATCGGTAAGTATCCGGGTAGGCACCGGTTGCAGCGCTAGCGCCTGCTCAGTCATATGTATTCCCCCTATCTGGCTGCGGCCTGTTCGCCGGCAGCAAGAGCCCTATGTATTTCGTCGGCCGTCATAACCAGCCGCTCTTTGTTTATATACCATGGACCGCGGGCAACCACCTGATAGACAATGTCAATAGGCATGTCTACCATATCGGCAAGCGCAGTCTTGATATCGCCTGATTTTGCCGTAAATTTCACCGTCAAAATAATCGAGCCGCCGGTATTTTTAAGAACAATGTAGGCTTCCCAGTAACCGTCACTCCGGTTAGCCTTGTCCAGCGTCAGACGGGAATCAACCTCCACGGCGTCAAACTGTTCACAGGGCAACAAGTGCCGGGGATATACGTCCATTAAGGTACCACCCTGAGTTCCATTATTGACAAAGGGAATCTGGCTCACAAAAGTTGCCGTATCCTCGGTGATGCCGGTCAGGCTGAAAGCGGTACGCTGATCAACCACAAATTTGAAATTAGCATCTCCCTGGTTGGCGATAAACAGCCATATGCCAACCACCACGCCTACCACAATAAGTAATAAAATAGCTAGAAACTCCACACTACTGCCTCCGTATCCGGGTATCATCGGACAGAAACCCTATAATTTAAACTTTTATCTATAATCCAATAAATTAACCAATTCAAACCTGAGAGAGAGTTCCTCCGCCCAGGGAAATTCAATAGCACCGGCGACAAATTGTTCGGCCCGCGGCAAATCGGAGGAAAAGCACAGCCGCACCCTTCCTTGCGCCCGCGTGGTAAGCTTGTCATGATGGGCAAGTGTAGTACGCGCCTCGGCAGCCGTTTCTCTGGCCGGGTCAATAAGCACCACATCCGGACCCATAACCTGCCTGATCACCGGAATAATAAACGGATAATGGGTACAACCCAGTATCAAGGTGTCAATCGCGGCCTCCTTGAGCGGCAGCAGATAATCGGTAACCGCACTTTCCAGCTCAGGCCCAAAAAGCTTTCCCTGTTCGATAAAGGGTACAAGCCGGGGACAGGCCTGAACCGCAACCGTTGCCGCCGGTTCTTCAGCTTTAATTGCCTGGACATGTTTACCACTGGCAATGGTAGCCGCTGTAGCCATAACGCCAATGCGCTTGTTGCGGCTGGCAGCCAGTGCCGCCCGGGCACCATAGTTTACGCCTGTCAATAAAAAGGGGACTTTGGTACCTGCTTGTTCAAAACCAATTGCTTTCATGGTATTGCAGGCAATAATCGCCAGCTTGACTTGCTGTGCAGCAAAGAAAGGTAAGATTTCATGCAAGAATCGTAAAATTTCCGCAGGCGGTCGTGAGCCATATGGAGTCCGGGCAGTATCGCCAAAATAGATAACATCTTCTCCCGGCAATAAGTTAAGCACTTCCCGGAGAACGGTAAGCCCACCCAGGCCGGAATCAAAAATCCCGATTGGCGCACTATCTCCCATGACGCCACCTCCTATCTACTTAGTCTTTCTTGGCGCCATATATAATATGCAGGCAAAGGGTACGTGAACAGGTTTACGGGAAAGGCGTACTGAGTTTGGCAAAATACTTGTCCGGCAAACGGATAATCCGGCCTTGTCTGTCCGTAAAGGCGTTTTGGGTACGCCCGGTAGCCAGCAGCAGGCCGTCATGCTCTCTCAGCGCCCGGTAAGTAAAGATCATTTTTACTTTTGATACTTCAGCCAAAACAGCTTCGATAAGAATACAGTCATCAAATTTAGCCGAAGCCCGGTATTTGCAGGCCACATCGGTAATCGGAAAAACAATATCCTCGTCCAGCATATCGGTAAGCAAAATGCCAATCTGCCGCAAATACTCCACTCTGGCCATTTCAAACCAGCGAAAGTAATTGGAGTGGTGTACTACTCCCATCAAATCGGTTTCAACAAATCTTACTTTATCCCGTACGGTAATCATACGCACATATCCTGCCTTATTTATTGATAAAAAGCTATACTTGCTGTTAGGATAAGAAAAAAAGCACGCTATCAGCATGCTGGTAGAAGAATTTATGTATTTATTGTACTCTTGATTGGACATTTTTGTCAATGCCAGATTGCGCTGCCGGGGGCAAACTCCCGCTGGCGGTAACGTAAATTTAACCTTACAATAAAATTAATGAGAATAATTCTCAAATTTTCCATACATGCTATTGACGTGACGTATCATTCGCTTTATAATTTAATTGAGAATAATTTTCATTTAAGGGGTGGCAATCATGTCCGTATTTATCGTAGGTGCTGACGACTTAGGCAACATTCCCGCCAATCTCCTGAAAGCAGGCGTTAAATCAATGAAGCACTTCAAAGGACGCAAACGGGTGTCTGAAGATATTCAGATACCGGCAGACACTGATTTAGTATTAGTCTTCACCGATTACTTATCTCATAATATTGCCGAACTGGTAAAACGCAAAGCCAAGGAAGCAACACTGCCTGTAGTATTTTCCAAGCGCTCATGGAGTCATCTTCAGGAAAAACTCCAGCCCTTCATGCAATGAGCGAGCCAAATAGTTAAGCCTGGATAAATAGTATGATTTATCCAGGCTTAACTATTTGCCGCTTCAGGTAGGACTAAGAAAATGTTGAGGCGCACAAAACATGTATACATCCTGTTTTGGACAGAAAGAACCTCCTGCAGCTATTGCAGGAGGCCATAAAAGAAATGTATGTCAAAGAAAGAAGAAGAGGGAATGGCATTGCTGCCTTTCTTGGTTTAAGTTTATATTAATTACTGTTATTTGTCAATAATAATTATCCAAAATATTTCAGTTGTCTTAGCCATTGACAGCTTATGCCAGCAACACTGCCAGATAAACGATACCGGCAAAAACCATCAGGCTCCCTCTTAGCGGCCATACCCGTGCTTCCGGTTTGCCGGCTTGCTGTTTTGTTGTGTTTTGAGCTAGTAACATAAATCTCACATCCTCGTTTTAATTAAACATGATTACTAATTAATATTTATTGTATTTTACCATAATTTATGCTGCATTACAAGCTTGTACAAAAAAATACCCGGCAACATCAAGTCACCAGGACAGGCAAGCAGCAGAAATATTATGGTTTTTTCTTATTGGCCGCAGGTGCGACATGGGAAAACATCCTTATAACCCAGAGAAGTATAATGGCTCCGGCAGTACTTGCAATAATTGCTCCGATGGTGCCATATGTGGTTATTCCCAAGAAGCCGAATAGATATCCGCCAATAAAAGAACCGACGACGCCTGTTGCCAGGTCGCCCCAGAGCCCAAATCCCCCGCCGCGTGAAATCATCCCAGCCAGCCAGCCGGAAATCAAGCCAATGGCCAAAAACCAAATCAATTGCATGATTGTTTACTCCTTTCCTGCAATAATGATTGTTTGCTTTCTATCGTTCCCCTTTTGTTTCCGCGCTATGCATAATTTACTTTGCAGCCTGCTGCTGCATAGCCGCCTGATGTAAGGCAGTGCCTATCCGGCTGATGTGAGAGGGTTTTACCGGCCTTCGTATAGAGTCATGGATATTTGCCATAATATCTATGACTCTATCATGATTTTTAAGGAGGAACGGCTCATGAATAATGATAAACCGCTGCTGGCCGCGATAATTGGGGGACTATCGACTCTCTCAGCCGAAATTATTTCCCGTATTATGCTTGCTCTCGGTATTGGCCAGTATAGTATTTATCTGCTGGACAGCCTGATCTTAACTCTGAACAGGCCGAATTTTTTCCTGGGTCTGTATATTAATTTCGTGATCGGCGGACTGGTAGGACTCATATTTTATTATCTTATTAAATGTATTGGGCAGGCTAACCTAATAGTAAAAGGTGCCTTTGTGGGAATGCTTGCCACAACAATAGCGGAAATGATTTTTTCATCAGGCATTGAAGGGACCCATATCCCGCTCAGGCCCATTGGCGACTATTATCTCCATATAGTTGGATCTGCCGGTTTTGGTCTGACGATGGGTATTGCTTTTAAAGCTTACATATTCTTTAAAGATACTGCCGGCAGCAGCTCAAATTAGCCGGTATCCTCCCTTAAGAATCAGTCAGATCATCATGCAGCCTGAGTTAAATAATAACAACATTGGCGCCTGTGCCCCGAGCAGGCGCCAATGTTGTTGAAAGTCGCCGGCATCGGCGCAACTATCCTGCCGAAGTCAGTAATGAGCTCTTTTCCGCTGCTGGAAATCGAAATGATGGACTTTGACGACACCGGCTTTCAATATGAAGTCGGGGTTGTCTGGCTGCAGACCGGTATCTGTCTAAAAGTGCCCGCCACTTCATTAAATTCTTGCAGTCTTCGTAATGACGATTTGGAAGCCAATAAGGAAAAAGGCAAAACAAAAACCGCCCCATGAGGCGGCCTATGGTTGAAGATTTCCAATTTCGAGATCACAATCTCAAGTGAATTCGCGCTAATAATCTTCTGGATTATGAAGCAATTAAGCGGCTAACCTCCGGATTCACCGACCACTCTTGTTGCGAGCAAGGGTGGTCATTATGTTTCTATGACTATTATAACCTATTTATGACAGGATTACTACAAAAACTAATCATTATAGCTATCTGTTAACCATAATGATTAGTTTGCGTGTAAAAAGCGCCTTTCATCTCAATAATTTAACGGAGGAACCGAATGGTTAAATCCGGCAAATAATGCACTAATGTAGAAAACACCTCTGATTTGAATCTCTCATCCTTAAGCATGGCTTCGAGAGCGCTACGCTCAACGGTCATATATGGTTTAACAACTCCTAATAGGGGATGGTGAATTTCGGATTCTAAAACACCGCTCTTTACCTCAGCAATGTCTATGCCATTTGTGATAAAAGTATACGTCCCGACGACTGCACCATTTTCAGTGACCTGCATTCCCACCATGTTTTTCCGTCCGGCAAATACTCGCTCCATCATGGTAAACATAGTCGGATGGTTTTCCCTAAAACTCTTAAGCACCTCGCGTCTAAAATTCACTAAATCATTTTGGACTAAAGTATCCAAACTCATCATATTCCCTCCAATTCGTTTATACGGGTTTATAGTTTCCTTTTTTGCTAAAAACATCCTCATTTTAGTATAATATATTAAATTAAACATAAAGACTAACTATTAAAAGTCAAGCCCTAAGTTTTAAAAAAACTGAGCATGGGAAATGGGTAATCGGACACGAAAAA
>NZ_BMBX01000028.1:0-44324 GCF_014634905.1 Sporomusa sp. GT1
CTCGATAGCTCAGTTGGTAGAGCAATCGGCTGTTAACCGATCGGTCGTAGGTTCGAGTCCTACTCGAGGAGCCATATTTAGTTTTGGAGAATGATAATTAGGAAGTTCTTCGCTACCGCTCAGAACTAAGCGATTCACACAAGTTCTAGCGTCGCGATGCTCCTAATAGCTTGGTTCTTTGCTTATATCGCGGGATGGAGCAGTTGGTAGCTCGTCGGGCTCATAACCCGAAGGTCGTAGGTTCAAGTCCTACTCCCGCAACCAATTATGGTGGCTGTGGTGAAGTGGTTAACACGCCGGATTGTGGCTCCGGTATTCGAGGGTTCGATCCCCTCCAGTCACCCCATATAAGGAATGTGACACATAGAACATTTAATTTGCGTCATCCTTTAGGATGATGCAAATTTTTGCGTAAGCAAAAAGGTTTAAGACCTAAAATTAGAATGTATTTCAATACGCGGCCCAAACGCCCCCTGTTGTAGTTTCTATCCTACAACAGGGGGCGTTTTGTCATGAGAAGTCAGCCGAGGGTATTGGTTTAAAAAGAATCAGTTATACCTTTGATCAAGAAATACATAGCCGCGTTTTTTCATTGTTTTTATGTACTTTCGAGTATTATTTTTTTCCAGCTTTTTTCGCAAATTACTGACGTGAACCATAACGGTTCGTATATCTCCCAGACTTTCGCTCTGCCATACCTGTTGATAAAGCTCTTCGCATGAAATGGGTTTGCAGGGGTGCTTTAACATATATAGCAAAATATCAAATTCAATTGGAGAGAGCAGAAGCTCCTGCTGGTGTTTGTAAATGATTTTTTTTTCCATATTGACAACAAAATCTCCGGTGGATAATTCCGCTGCAGCAGTATTGAGGGTGCGGCGTTCCAGTTCCACCCGCCGTAGCATGGCTCTGACACGAGCGACCAGCTCCTTGGGATAAAAGGGCTTACGGATATAATCATCCCCGCCAACGGTAAGCGCGCGAAGGACTTGTTCTTCCTCATCAAGGCAACTGACGAACAGAATGGGGCAGGAGCGGGTTTTGCGTATGTGCAGACAAAGCTCAGTTCCGCTTTGATCGGGAAGCATGATATCCAGCAGTATCAAATCAATGTCAGTGCATTCCAGTTGGCGGATAGCCTCGGCTCCGTCAGCGGCAGCGCTTACGCAATAACCGGCATTGCCGAGGTATAGGCTGATAATTTCAACGATATCAGGATCGTCATCGACAACAAGTATAGCATTCGTTTTTACGCCGTTAGCCATGGCAACTGGTTACCACCCTTTCATGATTGTTATTTTTATTGTATCATGTTCATGTTGGTAAAAAAAGGTGGGCATGGGCCGTTTCTTCTGATATGGTATAAACAGTGAAAATGAGAGGAGCAGGAGCATGAAAAAACTGCTGATAATGATAGTCTTGTGCTTGTTGCTTGCCGTCAGTCTGGTCCCGGCATCGGCACTTGCGGCTGTCCAGGAGGTACAAAGCGATAAGATAGAATTGAAACTTTCACTGTTCACCCGTGAGGAGCAGGATTGGATCCGGGCTCAGCAGAACAAGGTATTTTATGTGGGAGTGGCCCAGGATTATATTCCGATTGAATACCTGGATGAACGGGGACGACCGCGCGGTATGGGAGTGGAATTGCTACGCAAGATACATCAGTTGACAGGGTTGAGGTTCAGGCTGTATCAAAACAGCGCGAAAGAAACCTGGGAGGAAATATTACAAAGCACGGTGGAAAAGCGGATAGACATACTTTCTACCGTATCGGTTACCCCGGAGCGTCAGGAATACCTGGAGTTCTCTGTTCCTTATATGGAGACAACTCAGGTTATCGTCGGTGATGTGGATACAAACCGGCTCTTTCGGGATGTTGCCCAGATTGAGGAAAACAGTACATTTGCCGTGCCCAGAGGCTATTGGTTTGTAGACATTATTAAGAAAGATATTCCCCAAGCAGGCATCATCTACGTGGATAATATGGAGGAAGCCCTGGAGTATGTGAGCAAAAAAAAGGCGGATTATACCATCTGTGAAATTCCGGTGTTTACCTATTACAAGGATCAGGGCATGTATCAAGAAATAAAAATAGTAGGTGAACTGAACGAAAAAAATCAAATATTTATTGGAACACGAAAAGATCTTAAAGAATTGATCCCCATTATAAATAAAGTCATACTACATATTAATTATGATGAAATATACGAAGCTTCCATGGTAATTCCGCGGAATGACAGGAAGGAAAGACGGCTTACGGCACTTGTCGTCTTACTGGGGATACTGCTCATCATTGTCATATATTATCTTTGGCGAACCATCCGGAAGCTGGTCCGGTCCAAGCAAGCAGCCGAAGAAGCTAACAATGATAAAACACGGCTAATGACCAATATTGCCCACGATTTGCGAACACCGCTGACGGTGATTCTGGGTTATGCGCAGGCTATGATGGAAGGGCAGGTGCAAAAGGAGGCTGATAAGGAGCGGTATATCCGGAAGATAAGTGAAAAGGTAACATATTTAAGTGCGGTCGTGGATGATTTTTTTCTTTTGGCAAGGCTGGAAGACAATAATCTGGCACTAAGGCAGGAACCGGTCAGACTGGACTGTTTCCTGCGTCAAATTGTCGAAGACGCGGAACTGAAGGCTCAGGCCAAACAAATACAAGTTTCACTGCACGTGGCGGACGGAGCCGCCGTCTTTAAAAATGTCGATGGAGTCAAACTGTATCGGGCTATTGAAAATATTATGACCAATGCGATTGCCTATACTGGGCGAGGGGGGCGGATTGAGGTATCCGCTATACCGACAGTGGAGGGAAAGGTGGAGATTGCAATCAAAGATAATGGGCAAGGCATTGTTCAGGAAGAGCTTCCTCATATTTTTGAACGGTATTATAAAGGCGGGCAGGCCAGAAAAGAGGCAATTGGCCTGGGTCTCTACATTGCACGGGAAATTATACATAGGCATCAGGGTGAAATCAGAGCGGAAAGCGAACTTGGCAGAGGTAGCGTATTTTATGTGGTGCTGTAACAGGACCGCTTAATCTTTAAGATTTCTTTAGGTTTGTTTCGCAAGATCCTTTGTATAATATAAAGATAGGAGTGTATCGTAACCCGTGTAAATGGAATAATCAACCAGATTATTTAGGAACTAAGGATGCATTTACTCATACTCAGGATAGTAGGGCAGTGCAGAGGTGCGGCCTGAGGAGGTATGCGGTTACGCGAAGCGGCGATACTTATTAGAGTGTCGCCTTTTTCATTGCCGTCTTGAAAAACCAAAACGATAAACCTTGTGGGTTGGGGCAGTGCCCCAATGACAGTTTAGGAAGCTTTGTTCTCAGGCATCAAAGGACTTATGGTAAAAGGAGCTATTGGTGCTATTATCGCATTGGCGCAATCGTCCGGGTTTGGTGCAATCGGCATGATTGACGTTCACATCTTTTAAGGAGGAGGATGCTGTGTCTGGTACAAAACCGTCAGAAAAGGATTCTTGTGTAGACATACTGTATAAACTGGCCGTTTCTTTAGCCGGTCAACTGGATTTGGACAAGTTGTTTTCAACCATTGTCAGTATCGGTTGTGAACTGGCAAAGACCTCCCATGTTTTTATCTACGCAGTTGACCGGGAAAAAGAAGTGCTTGAGCTGAGGGCCGGCACCGGTATCTATACCCATTATCAGGGCGTATTGCGCACCAAAGCCGAACCGTCTGTTTCCAGTGTTGTTTGGAATACGGGACAAATGCTGACAGTAAATAATCTGAGTCAATGGGCCGGCCGGGCTCAAGACCGGCCATACGGCTGGGACAGTGTCAAATCGATTTTGGGACTGCCGGTATATGCGGGGCATGAGGTCATTGCTGTCCTGGGGCTGGGTTTTGAGCAGGAAAAGCCGGAGCTTAGTGCTGGAAAAATTGAACTGTTACGCCATTTTGCCGTCCTGGCATCATTGGCGTTAAATAATGCCCGACTGTACGGTGAATTGAAAACACAGCTTTCGGTGCAAAAGCAGATCAACAAAGAGCAGCAGGCCGTTATTGAGCAACAACTTAAGCTGTATCCGCGTGTTATCCAGGAAATAAATTTGGTGGTGAAAAACACACAAGGACTGCTTGGGAATGTATTTAGGGGAGCGGAGCATTCCGGGTTGAATCACCGCCTGCGCCGGACTACACGGCACCATTTGACCGAAAATCGCCTTCAAGCCGACCGGGGGAAGGAGCAGAACCAACGGGTCAGACAGCAGGCGGAACCCCTTACCAGCCGTGAGCAAACCGTTCTTAGCCTGATCGCGGCCGGATTATCCAATCAAGAGATCGCCGCTGAGATGAAAGTTACGGTTAATACGGTTAAAACCCATGTCAGCCGAATTCTGGCAAAACTGGGTGTGAGAAGCCGGGTTCAAGCTTTGGCTAAGGCCAGGGAAACGGGCTTGCTATAGCGGGTGTGTGGCAAGTATATCGGAAATCGAGCGATGATGGCGCATACAAAAAATGCCTCCTTCCTGGTTGCGGAGGTATTTTTTGCCATACAGCAAAAATAACTGGAACCGGAGCACTGCTTAGTTGTTGCGCTGCCGGTATGAATCATAAAGCTGCAGTAAAACCAGGCTCATTTAGCCTGTTCATTGTAAAAAAGATACATTTTATCATTCTTTAGTGTGATGAAAAATTGCCAGCTTTTTGTCATACTGTAAATTATAGCAATAAAATATTTAAACCGGAGGCAGCTATGAAACAACGTATCCTACCAGTTATGGTTATTTTTATCGGATTTTCCCTGGCAAACTGCGCTTATGCCACATCCCTTGACAAGGGTAGTGATGCCGGCGTTATTCTCAATCAAAGCCGGGATTTTTTTCGCCGGCAGGAAATTAATCAGGAGTTGGAGGCGGAAAAAAATCGCCAGCGGGATGGAGCGGAGGTTGAAGACAGGAAGCCGGTTGAGGACAGCGGCGAGGAATTGCATTTTGAGTTAAAAGGCATTGAGTTCACGCCGTCAAAAATCCTGACATCCGAACAACTTACCGCCATCATTGAGCCCTATCTCGGAAAATCCATTTCCCTCAAAGACCTGTATGCCATTGTCGACGCGGTCAATGCCGTGTACCGGGATCAGGGCTATGTCACCTGCCGGGCAGGCTTGCCGCCGCAGACCGTTACCGGCGGCGTGGTCAAAATTGAACTCCTGGAAGGCAGTGTCGGCCAGGTGGAGATACAAAACAACGCCGATACTGCCGAACAATACATCAAAAACCGGCTGCCGCTGACGTCTGGCGACATTGTCAGCCTGCATGAGTTAAACCGGTCACTGCTGTGGTTTAACGGCACCAACGACGTGCAGCTGCGCATCCGGCTCAAGGCAGGCGCTGAACCGGGGACAACCGATTATGTCATTACCGCCTATGAACCGCGGCGCGAGCAAGTTTCCCTGTTTGCCGACAACGCCGGTTCTGAGACCAGCGGCCTGTGGCGTCAAGGCGCAAGCTACAGCAACCGGAGCGTAAGCGGTCAGCGCGATCAACTGGTTTTAGGCTATATGCGCAGTAAGGGAACCGATTCCGGCAGCTTCAGCTACAGCCTGCCTGTCAGCGACAAGGGAACCCGGCTGGGAGTAAGCTACAGCGCCAACAGCGTTAAAATAGTCAAAGGCGCATTACGTGAGCTGGATACGCGCGGCCACTCCAGCTTCTACGGTCTCAGCTTGAGCCAGCCCCTCAGCGTCAGCAAGGAACGCAAGGTGGAAGCAGGCCTGGACTGGAGCCGGCAAAACTCACAGACTGATTTTTTGGGACAGCGTTGGGTGGACGATGATATCGAGCGGTACAATCTCTCGCTGACGGTGACCGATTACGGTCAGCGCCAGGTGTTGTATCAACGGCATAACTACAGTTTCGGTACCTGGCGGGATATCAGCGATGCGGAGAAGCATTACGGGAAATATCAATTCAGCGGCATCGGCCAGATGGTGTATGGCGGCGGACAAATCCTGACAATCAGGCTCAGCGCCCAACTCAGCGGCTCTAATTATTTGCCGTCAGCCGAGCAGTTTTACCTTGGCGGCGTATACAGCGTCCGCGGCTACCGGGAAAATCTCATCGGCGCCGATAACGGTTATTCTTTGAGTCTGGAGTATGCTATACCGGAGCAGCGCAACCGGGAAATCTTTGTGTTTCTGGATGGCGGCCGGGTCAGCGGCGATAACGCTTTTGACGATCATATACTGGCTGCAGCAGGTTGCGGCTACCGGATTAATTTTGACAAAGACCTGTCGGCATCACTGACTCTGGGTCTGCCGCTTAGAAAAAGTATCAATGGCGAGCAGATTAGTAAAACCCGGCTGCATGTGATGATGAACGGACAGTTTAAATAGTACGGGAGAGGAGTGTGCGATATGAAATTTGCAAGAGCATTACTGCGGCTGGAGAAAAGAAAGGAAGCAGCGGAATTACGGCAAACTGAAACCAGGCAACGCCGGTTTTGGAGGAAAACGGCGGCTGTGACGACGGCTTTTACCTTTCTGGCCAATCCGTTGTCGGCGTTGGCAGCGGTTGTGTCGGGAGACGCCATTACGAAGGTTACCCAGAACGGCAACCGTTATGATGTGGAAACCAGCCGCCGCTACGGTCAGAATAATCAAAACGCTGTTAACGTATTCAATGAGTTCGGCCTGAACGCCAATGAAATCGCCAACCTCTACTTCGGCACGAAAGCTGATAACAGCGCCAATAATTTATTTAACTTTGTCAACGCCCGAATCGATGTCAACGGTACGGTCAATGCCATCAAAAACAATAAGATCGGCGGCAACCTGTACTTCCTCAGCAAGGAAGGCATGTTTGTCGGCGGCACGGGCGTCATCAACACCGGCTCGCTGTATGTCATGACACCGGCCGGCATGCTGGGCGATCCGCTGCATCCCGAGTATGGCTATAACTATGAAGCGCTGAAAGGCCAGTTTGCACAAGGGTTCGCGACAGAAGGCACGGAAGCCTATAAACGGGTTGTCGCCGCCAATATCCCACTGAATGCCGATGCTACCATCAGTGTGCTCGGCAAGATCAACGCGGTTAATAATATTGGTTTGTACGCGCCCAAAATCGCCGTTGGCAAAAATCTGCTCGATGCGAATGCCGCTATAGCAACCGGCGCGGCTTTAAAAACAGGTGTTATTGATTTTACGGGGCTGGTCAATACCAACGGTTCGTCCGGCCTGACAGGCTCTGCTTTAACAGCCAGCCGCGATGCGGACAGCGGCGACATTGTCCTGGCGGCCAAGGCCGAGTACGCCAATACCCTGGATCAGGTATTTAATAACCTGGGCAATGTTCTGGGAGTTCCTGATATTAACGTGCCTAAGACGATCACCGCTTCCGTGGAAACCCATGGAACGATAGACGCCGCCCGTCACGCCAGGTTGACGGCTGAAGCGACCAACGGCAACTGGGACCTGGCACAGGAAAAGACCGCAGGCAGTCCCGCGGCGGACGCGGGCAATTTTGCTCAGACTGTGGCGAAAGTAAACGTCGCGGGTGTGATAAAAAGCGGTGGTGACACCGTGTTAAAAGCCGGTGCGAACAATACCTATGTGGATCAGGGAGCGGCTCTGAATACCCTCCTGCCCGCCCTGGGATATGTTACGAGCCCGCTGGGCGCCACTGTCATGATCCTTGGCAGCGAGGCTGACGTCACTATCGGTGCCTCAGGCAGCGTGACAGCGGCTGGCAATGTCGACATCGCCGCCGAGTCCAAGCTGGACGGAACGGCGGGTCTGAGCATGGACGGGCTCCAGCTTGTCAGCATCAGCGGCAAGATCCCTTCAGCCGGCGTAGCTTATGCCAAAACCGAAAATAGAGCCGGTATCACCGTAGATGGCGCGGTAAAATCCACCGCCGGTGATGTCAGTATTGCCGCGACGGCGGAGGAACTGGTCCGTACAACCGGAGCAGTCGCCGCCAAAAAAGCCTTGTTTGTCGGCGATGCTCCCGGTCTGGTCACCGGCATTGCCATTACCGACAGTGAAAATCACGCTGTTGTCAACATTAACAACACCATCGATGCCGCCGGCGACGCAACGGTGACTGCCGACGCGCGCAATACGCTGGTTACCGCCGCTTCGGCGGGAGCCCCTGACGGCAGTATGGCGTCCGCGGCCGTTAATATCCTGTTGCACGACAGCTCGGCCCAGGTCAACGTCAACAAGACAATCACGGCCGGTAACGATCTGACCATCGACGCGACCAATACAATTCTTGAAAACACCGCGACGGCCAGCAACACCCATGGTGCGTCCAAGCTGAAGGCGGAAGTGATGCAAGCCGCCGATATTGGCGGCATTGGCAATGCCGCCAAAGGACTGATTCCGACCCCTATCATGGATTTTTTCGCGAACTTGAAAGGCGATAAGCCGCCGTCCGAACCGTCGCCGCTCGACAATCTGTTTTCAGCCGGGGCGGCTGCCGTCGTAGCTAAGGAGACGAACACAGCCGGTGTCAAAATTGCTAAAACCGCCGGCCTGCAAGCAACCGGCGATCTCAAGCTCAATGCCTCCGTATTGGTAGAGGATACGCACATGAGCTCCAGCGCCAAGACCAGCTCGTATAAGGAAGGCGCTACGAAGGATGTCGCCATTGCCGCCGCTGTGGTCTATGCGGGCATCGATAACAGCGCGACAGTGGAGATTGAAAGCCGTGACGCCAAAAGCGACGCGGTGAAGCTCAGTGGCAAAAATGTCAATATTACCAGCAGCACCCTGATGGAGTACAACCGGGTGGAACGGATGATACGGGATATAGAGCGGAGCGTTGACACCCTGGAAGAGGCCATTGCCGCGGTGAAAAAGATTGATTTAGACCAAATAGCGGAAGATAAAAAGCAGCAATGCCAGGCCCTGATCAGTGAGCTGGAAACGCTGAAGGACAGCCTATCAAGCTGTGCCGGTGCCTATACCGACGATTTTAAACAGGCGGTGAACAATCCTGATTCTGTCACTAAAGACAGTGTGATGGACGAAATCTTCAATACCGCAGCCGTTGGTCTGGGGGTTCTCAATCAGATCACCCAATTGCAGAACAGTTACACAGAACTGCTGAATGTGACCGACCCGGTTGTCGAGCCGTTCGCCAATGTCGTTAGCGGTGCTTTGGACATAGCGAGCAACGCGCTGGCCTTCGCCGAGCCCAATAACTATGCCAACTTTTCCGCCGGAGCCCGCGCCGCCGGCCAGACCGAGGCGTCAATCGCCGGTTCGGTCACCATTACCGACATTGGCCATACCAGCCGTGTCCTGATTGGCCGCAACGCCGAACTGCAAGCGACGAACAAGCTGGAGCTGGCGTCGGAAAACAAAATCGGCGATGTCAACATCACCGGCAAGACCCAGTTCTGGAAACCGGACGCTTCAGGCCCGGGCGTTGGTGTCGGCGGCAGTCTCAACTACCAGGACTTTGACACCAATTCGCTGGTGGCTGTAGCTGAAGGCGCATCGCTAAAAGGCGGTGATATCAAGCTAAGCTCCGACAATGAGATTTTCCATGTGGGCGCGATGCTGTCCGCCGGCAAGAGCGACGGCTCCGCCATTTCCGGCATGGTTTCCTTTACCAATGGAGAAAGCATCAACGTGGTATCGGTCGATGACGAGGCGACTATAACGGCGGTAAAAGATGCGGCTGCAGGTAATCAGGGTGCCGTTCAAATCGCCGCTAACAATAACACCAGCGTAACCAATGCCATTCTGTCCTTCAGCGCTGCCGGCGGCAGCGCCGGCGTAGGCATGGGCGTAGCCGTCAATGACCTGGATGTGCGCAATATTGCCGCTGTTGCCGACAACGACGCCAAAAAAGCCGGCGGCATCGAGGTTGGCGAGCTTTTCGGCAGCAATTGGAGCGATTCGCTGAATGAATCCGGCAAAATTACGGCACATAGCTTTTCCATTGGCGCTGAAACGACCGGCCTGATCAATGCCATCAGCGTGGCTGGCGGCATGACCTCAAGCGGCCAGGATGAACCCAAGGAAGAGCCCGGGTTTTTTGACAAGTTAAAAACGCCAATTACGAAGATAGGAAATCTAAAGGATAAGGCGCTGGGTGGTATCAACCAGGTATCCAACAAGCTGCAGGGCGCTCTGAACAGCTTCAGCGGCAACTCGGCTCAGGGCGGCGGCGCCACCCCGCCGGCAGGAGCGGCAGCCGGCGTGCCATCGTTTAGTGTGGCTGGAGCGGGCAGTGTATCGCTCAACTTTATTGACAGCCAAACCAAGGCTGTGGCCGATGGCGCCAATATCGAGCTGTCCGGCGGTACAGCCAGTATTGAGGCGCGGGATTCCGCCTTTATCGGTGCCTGGAGCGGTGCTGCCGCCATCTCAAACCGCAAGCCGGACCCGAATGCGGGTGGCGGCAGTACAACCAGCGTGGCGTTCGCCGGTGCGGTCGGCGTCAACGATATTACCAGCAATACCGAAGCCCTGCTGGCCAACAGTAAGGTTGACGGAGCCGGCGCTATTGACGTGACGGCTGTCAGTGGCGGCACGCAGGCGGCAGCCGGTATTGCCGCCACGGTGACTAAAAACTCTCAGGGCATGAATAACTCCAACTATCAGGGTGGCGCTGCCGTGTCGGTCAACCTGCTTGAGCGCAGCGTCAATGCTAATATGAATAATGTCGAGGTCAATCAGCAGGCGGCTTCCGGCGGCACGGACATCGATGTGACCGCCTATGCCAGCGATGTGCAGGTTACCGGCGGCGTGAACGCCAATCTGGCCTTAAGCGGCGGCCAGGTGGCCGGCGGTTCGGTGACGGTAGCCGATATTAAAAATACTCTGAACGCCGGTATCAGCGGCGGCAAGTATGCGCATAGTGATGATGTCCAGGTGCAGAGCCTGCTGGCCACTACTCAGGTAACGGCGGCAATTGCTGCCGGTGTGGCAGCCGGCGGCAGCCAGACAAATAATGTATTCAGCGGTGCCGTAGTCTACAATGGACTGCATAACAAAGCTGCCGCCGTTATTGACGGGGCGGAGATCACCGCGAACGGTTCTGTCAATGTTCTGGCGCATGACGCTAAAGCAAATTCACTTGCCGCGAAAAAATACCAGGATAAGCTGGGCAGCTATTCAGATCATCAGCAGACAGCCGCTGCCCGCGGCCTGGATACCGATGGCAGCAGCTACTATAAGGATTTAGACACCAGTGCTGCCGATTCGGCCTTGGATCTCAATAACAACAAGCAAGACGGCAGCATGATTGTGACGGCGGCGCTGACTGTAGCCGGTTCAAGCGACAACGCCGTGGGTGCGGCGGTCAATGTCGGCAATATCAATAATGATTTCGGTGCTTCGATTAAAAATGCGAACATTGCAGCCGAATCCGTCGGTGCGACTGCTAACGCGGATACGCTGACCGTCAGTGCGGTCGGCGGCGTGGCCGCAGGAGCCAAAAACTTTGGCGGTATGGGCAGTGTGTCCTGGCAGACACTGACAAATGACGTGAAAGCGACAATCGAGCAGGGGACGCTGACAGCGGATTCGGTGAAGGTTAACGCCCGCAACGGCGCGCTGGCGGTCAACGCCGCCGGTCAGGTAACTGTCGGCAAAGGTGCCGCCGTTGGTGCGACGCTGGTTTATACCGGCATGGACAATACCACAGGCGCCTATATTAAGGGTAGTCAACTGGCGGCAGCCGATGCCGCGCAGGGGATTGACGTGACCGTCAATGCCGCCGGTACGGCGGCAATCTATGGCGTGGGTGCCAGCGTGGCAGCTTCACCGGACACTGCCGCTATCAGCGGCACAGTAGTCATCAATAGCGGCGGCAACAATACCGAAGCCGCTATCGAAAAAGACGGCGATACGCGCACCACACTGACAAACGCGGACGACATTACCGTCCATGCGGCAGATAAAACGAATGTAATGGCGGTAGTGGCGAATGTGAACGCTGCTGGCAAGGTTGCGGTTGGTGCGGGCGTTGCCTACAACGACATCGGCGGCGCTTCGTCCAATCCCGCTTCAGCCAAGCAAAAGGTTTCGGCGCGTCTCGAGCATGCCGATATTACCACTGTGCCGGATAGTGTGATTAAGGTAACCGCAGATGACCAGTCTAAGCTGCTGACCATGGCTGTCGGCGTTGGCGGTAGCGGCAAGGTCGCGGTGCAGGGTGCGGCGGCTACGGCGCTTGTCAATAAGAGTCTCAGTGCCGCGATGACTGATGTCAATATCGACAAGGATGCCGACGGCGCCGACCGGGCGACGGTCAAGGTCGCAGCCGACAACCAAAGCGATATTACCACCGGCGCTTATGTCGTCGCAGCCGCCGGGACAGCGGCAGTCGGCGCGGGTGTCAGCGTCAGCCGTATCCTGCAGGATACCGAAGCCGAGGTGAGTGGCGGCAAGCAAAATATTGCCGATCTGCTGGTTAGTTCCAAAGCGGCGCCGTCCATTTTCACGGTGGGCGTGGGCGGAGGCGCAGCCGGCACCGCCGGCATTGCCGGTTCCGTGGCTGTCAATACGATTGAAAACAATAACCGGGCCAAAATTAGCGGCGATGCCGTGATTACGGCCCAGAACAATATCGGCCTGCTGGCTGAGAGCGATGAACTGATCAGCAACTACGCGGGCGTGCTGACCATCGGCGGCACTGCGGCTGTTGGCGCGGCCGTCAGCGTCAATGACATTCAGGGCGATACCGTGGCTATGATTGAAGGCAATGGTACGGGCAAAACCAGGATTACGGCTCTGGGCAAAGCCGGTTCTGTCGACACGTACAGCCAAATCAAGGACGACGCAATTGTCGACGCGGTAATCACGGGCGAAACCTTTGATCCGACCGACAACCTAAAAGGGAAACGGCAGAAGGAGAGCAAAACCGGCATTGTTGTCGATGCTTCCGCTGCCCGCAATATCCGTTCCGCTCTGGCTAACCTGTCCGGCGCCGGTAACGTGGCCGCGGCTGTCACCGCCAATGTGAACACGATCGGCGGCAGCACCAAAGCCGGCATCAGCGATACGCTGATCAACGGCGGCTCCGGCTCATCTGCGGGCGGAAACGTCAGCGTCAGAGCCAGCGACTATACCAACAGCACCGGCTTTGTCGGCACAGCGGCCGGCGCCGGCAATGTGGCGGCAGGACTTTCTTCCGATACGAACATCGTTGACCGCGAGACCGTGGCGAAAGTCAGCGGCAGCGACATCAAAGCCGTTGACCTGGAGCTTGCAGCGATTGGAAAACAGGGGATATCCTCCTTTGGCGCCGGCGTAGCTGTGGCCGGACAGGGTGCGGGTATTGCCGGCACGGTGGGAGTGAGCGCCCTCAATGCGCGGACTGCCGCCGAACTGGCGGACAGTACGGTGAAGGCAGGGGACGTGTCCGTCCGGGCCGAGCATCTGGGCCGCGTTAATCTGGGAACAGCGTCTGTCGGCGGCGCGGGCGTCGGGGCGGGTGTTGGCCTGGCGGTCGGCGTGACCAGCGATAAATCGGTCACTGAAGCCCTGGTCAGCAACAGCACAGTGACGAGCTCAGACAATATTGATGTCAGTGCTGACAACACTACTGAACTTAATACTTTAATCACCTCCTTCGGTGTGGCGGGACTGGGGGCCGGTGTGTCCGGCTCGGTATCGGTCAACAATATTGACAGCCAGGTGAAGGCTGGTGTAAACAATGCGTCTCTGACAGCGGCCAACGGTGACATTGATGTGGACGCTGACAATACGATTCGCATCGATGCCAACACCGGCGGTGTAGCCGCCGGCGCGGCAGGTGTCGGCGCCAGCGTCAGTGTCAACACCATCGACAGCCAGGTGGAGGCCATGACAAACAATGCCAGCCTGACTGCAACTAACGGCAATATCGGCATCACTGCCGATGAAACACGCGACATCAGCCAGTTCGCCGTCAACGCGGCGGCAGGTATCGGCGCTCTGTCTGCAAATATCATGGTTACTAACGTTGGTAAGCAGTTGTCCACCGCCGGCGGCAGTGATGATGCAGCCAAAGCGGAAAAAGACGCCGCCGGGCAGGTTGACCGGGCTAATTCGGTTTACGGCAGCGGTGATATTCTGGCAGGTGATTTCGGCGCCAGAAATACCGGCGGCTCTGCTGTAAAGCAGAGTGATCTCGCCGTCAACGCCGGCAAAGGAAAAGACAACGGTTCCATGATCAAGGCCGGGGTCAGCGGCGGTTCACTCACTGCCGGCGGCGACATTGTGGTCAAAGCAACAGAAACTGATGACATCGACATTAACAGCGGTAACATCGCAATCGGCGGCATCAGCGTCAACGCCTCTGTCGGCATTTTGAACGTGCACCGTAACACCCGGGTTGAAATCGATGACGCGGCGCTGACAGCGGCCCGAAATATCCATGCCCAGGCACTGGTACAGGATGGAGGCGCCGGCACCAGGATGAATATGCTTCAGGGTACGGCAGGCGTCTTTGGTGTGAGCGCCGGTTATGCGAAGCTGGCTACTCATGGCTCGGGCAGTGTCGACATCCGTAACAGCAGCCTGCAGGCTAACGGTCAGGACGGCATCACGGTGGAAGCAAAAGATCAGGGCAGCACCGAAATCAACGCTTTGGGCCTGACGGCCGGCCTGGTCGGCGCCGGTGTCATCATTACCGACGCTGCCAACGACAGTAGCGTAGCCGTCAATATTGACAAAAGCAGTTTTACCGCAAAAAATACGAGCGTTACCGCCGACAAAGCCAACTCCGTTACGGCCAACGCCGTCGGCGGCGTGGTCGGCTATACGGGCGCGCTGTCCGGCGTCGTCGCCATGGCTGATGATAAAGGTGTCAGCAGTGTAACCGTGAAGAACGGATCAGAATTTAGCGGCGGCTCGGTGGCGCTGACTGCGCAAAACGCGCCGGCGGTTAAGGCCAATGCCGGCAGTGCGGCTGTTTCTCTCGCCGGGGCGGGCGGTGCTTCTGTGGCTGTCGCCAAGGCGGCCGGCGGCGCCAATCTGCACGTCCTGGGCGCCAACAGCTTCCAAAATGATACAGTCAGCTTTAATGCCGGCATTGGCACCCAGACAGGCAAAGCCACAGCTCAGGCCGATGCGGCCGGTCTGGCGGCAGCCGGTCTCCTCGGCGTCGGTGTCAACAGCAGTTATGCCGGGAGCGCCATGAATGTCGAGGTAACGGTAGATAAGCAGGACTATAAAAACAATACGGTATTGACAATTTCCGGTCATAACGAAACCAAACAAAAGGCAGAGACCAAGGGTCTCACCATTGGCGGCGTGCTGGCTGCCGGCAGCAACAAGGCCGAGACTGTCAGTTCCGGTTTGACGGTGGTTAACGCCAAGGGTGCAACCGCCGGCAGTGTGACGGTGAACGCCTTCGGTACGGCCGACAACACCGCTGTTGCCGGCGGCAGCGGCGGCGGCTTGATCAGCGCGGGGGCAACATTCGCCGACAACACCATGACAAGCGATACTATTGTCAATCTGAGCGGCGACTGGACGGTTGCCGGCAGTCTGTCAGCCAACGCGGTACAGCAGGATAGAGCTAACCTCAACGCCGATTCGGTGCAGGCCGGCTTGGCGGCGATCAACGGCGCGCAAGCTACGAACACGATCGGCAACAAGAGCAAGGGGACCGCGGTTAACGTCCTGGACGGAGCGAAACTGACCGCCGGTGACATCAGCCTGACGGCCAGAAATAATATGACCGTTAATGACCGCTATGCGTATATGGTCGAGGGAGCGGGTTATGGCGGCATTGCCGTTCAGAACGCGACTGCTGAGAATACCATCACTAGAAGCGCGGCAGTCAATGTCGGCAGCGCCGCTCTCACGGCCCGGACCGGCGGCCTGACGCTTGCGGCGCTGACAGAAGGAAACGTCAACAGCAAGGCCAGCATGAAGACCGGCGGCCTGGTCGCTGTTGTTACGGCGAAGAATACCAATACCATGAACGTAGATAATGCGGTGAATCTGGCAGCCGGTTCTCAGACGGAAACCAAGAAATTTGGCGAGAGCGTAACACTGGCGGCCAGCGATTCATTAGACGTCACGGCTGCAGCCATTGCCGACAATGAAGGCGGAGCGGCCGGCGGCAGCGCCGCCAACATGACCAATACCCTCAAGCGGGCCAACACGGTTCAGGTGGCCGGTGCCATTCGCAGCATGGGCGACACCAACCTGTACGCCGGCACCCGGACGGACGGAACCAAGGGTGTGCTGAATCTGGACGTGGCAGCCGAGGCGTATAATAAGAGCGTTATTCCGGTCGCCGTACCCAGCCTCACGAACATAAACAGGCAGCAAAACCGTGTTCTGGTCACCGGCAGCGGTATAGTCGACAGTGTACGGCACATCAATCTGGCCGCCAATCAGGGCAAGGAATATGTGGCGGAAACGACAGCCACCTATACCTGGTATGAAGGTGAGGACACGGAAAAATCGTTTACCGGTACAGCGGCCGGCAAGGACAGCCGGAGCAAGCAGAGCGATAATTACGTCCAGCTCGACGGCAAGCTGACCGCCGGCACGCAGAACAAGCTGACCGTCACCGTTGATGGCAAGGTGGCACCGCCGGGCGGCACAATCAGCGGCGGTGATGTCGGTCTGACTATTACCGTAGACAGCGGCAACGCTGAACAGGATGCGGCGATTCAGGCGCAGATCAAACAAGGCACGCTTGATTACGGCAAGGAATTGTATGCGCGCTATCAAGCGCTAAGTCAGTTGATAACGGAATATGAAGGCAAGATCAATGGCGGCGGCGACGACCTTGCCGCATATGTCGGCTATACGGCGGAACAAACGCGCATTTTCAACCAAATGAAGGATTTAGGACTGGTCAGTAAGGAAACGGTCACGGCGAACGGCCAGACGGTAACAGTGGAAAAGGTCCGGGAGAATTTTACCGTTAATGCAGTGGAATTACCTGACCTGGCGGCTTCCGGCGGCAATATCGTGATCGACGCCGACAATATGACCGGCACCGGCAGTCTGGCGGCACAGGGATCGCCGCAAATCGATATTACCAATAATTCGACCTATTATATGAAGATCAATGATGTGGTCATCGGTGAAAAGGGCGGCGAAATCAAATTCAATAACAACAGTATTACTGCCAATGCCAACGCGTCGATCCAGGCTTTGAACAAAGACCGGACGAAACAGGTGGCTTATGGCGGCGTACATGCCGATGGTCCCAGCGGTGAGGCGGGTATCTCGATTAAGAGCAACTGGAACACTAATCTGAACGTTACTTATATCGATCCTGATGATCATACCAGCGAGACCATATCCGTAAAACCGCTGACAACAATCGAAGTCAACGGTGCGGTCGAGAATATGTACGGACGGGTTACGATTGATAACGCCGGCGGCGACATTCTGATTCAGGGCAAGACAGAAAAAGACAACGCATCGGTGCAGGGCAGGGAAATTGTGCTGTCCGCTGCCAACGGCTCGATCACACAGGGGTATATTGACGGTATCGTCAATATCGGCAGCTCGCCGGAAGCCGACTGGAAGAGCACCTATGAGGGCCTCCGGGCAAAATACCTGGCTGACGGCTATGACCTGACCAATCCAAAGCATGAGGTGCAAACGAACAACACTGCTAAAGGCGGCGGGGGAAGCTGGGTTGCGGGCGACGCAGTATATATCAATGCCGCCAGTATCAATGTGAACGGCACTATTCAAAGTGGTTATGACACCTATCAGGCGACGATTAATCAGGCAGAGCTGAACGCCGCTAAAAACGCCAGCCCGACCGGTTCCAAAGCGGTAGTCATCAACGGTGAGACCCTGATAAAGATCAATAACGGCAACCGCTCGGTCTATGACTCCGTCAGCGGCAAATATATCTATGAAGTGCAGGCATACTACAATCCCCGCACCGGCAAGATTGTCGTCGACGATATTGCGACCAAGGGCGGGCAGGTGCATCTGACCGGCCGCATTGCCAGTACCGGCAACGGCAAGATTACGGCGCTGGACGGCGGTGCAACAATCAATATCGTCAATAACGCCAATGCTGATCTGCAGGTAGGCAATGTCCTGAATAATAATATCGAAGGACTTATTAAGATCACCGATCTGAATACCAATAAGGTGACGGAATATACCCGGACACAAACCAAGGTCAGCGACCTGTTCGGCAAAAATTCTCAAACCAGCGGTGCGTCTTCCACCTACCAGGTCAAGAACGGGCTGCGCTACAACTGGACGGAAGGCTCGGCCACACAAACTGAAAAGACCTATCAGCGCGATATCAAAGCCGGCTTGTGGGGACTGGTGGAGGTCGGTGACTATACGGCATTGGCGGAATACGAAAAGGAATCGAATTTAAAAGCTGAAAAACCCGGCACCAAGCGGGATAAACTTACCGGCGCATTCATTGAGACCGTCCCGGAAGCAGGCAATACCGAATACGCGTTGATCTTTGACAATGTCATTACCAACCAGAGCCGTTCGAAAGTGGAATCGTGGAAGTCTAGCAGCGGTTTTTTGGGCTGGTTCAAATGGAACCACTACCGCTGGTCGGTAAAGACCGGTTCATCGCAGACGTACCTGAACAGTGTTAAAGCCGACAAGGCCATCAATATCGGCTTCATCGGGGAAACCGACGGCAAAATCAATATCACCGGCAAGCAGAACGTCGAACTGATGGGCGATATCCGCAATAACAGCTCTGCTGCTACGATGGAAATCATATCCGGCAAGAACAATGCGTTTGGCGCGATTACCCAGAGTAATGGCACCCTCTTTGGCGACAACATCAGGCTGGGTGCTGACAACGGTATTAACAACATACACATTACCTCGCTGAGCGACACGGTTCGGCTGGATGCGAATAATACCACAACCGGCAATATTGATATCCGCGTTGACGGCGGCTGGCTCAATAACCAGCAGTTTAAGGGCAATATCGATCTGGCGCGGGCCATCAACACCGGCAGCGGCGATGTCAGTCTGACAGCCCGCGGCGATATCACGCAGCAGGGCACAAACCTGACGGTGCAGGGCAATCGCATCGACTTGGCCAGCGACAACGGACAGATTGGCACAGACACCCGGGCGCTTGTCATCCGGGGCGGGCAGAACGCTCACGGCGGCGACAGCCTGTCAGCCAGCGTTAACGTGGCGGCCCAGGGGGACATCAATTTGATTCAGGATCAGGGCAACCTGCGTGTCGGTATCATCGACTCCACCGCAGGTGATGTGACGCTGACAGTCAATGACGGCAGCTTTGTCGACGCGCTGCCGTCCGGCGCGGCGGTCAGCCAGACGGCAGCCGACAAGAAGATTCAGAAATGGAAGGACCTTGGCCTGATCGCGGGCGACGGCGCCTTCACGGAGAAACGGGTACAGCAGGCTGCCGGGTATAAGAGCGGCGTTGAAGCTGATTACCGGACATACCAGGAGCAAAAAGCCTATTACGCCAGCCATGCGGACCAGCAAGCCGGCCCTGCCTATGCGGCGTATCTGGAACTGGATGCGAGATTTCAGGACTTCGCTTCCGCCGATGCGTATCTGGCGGCCGATGCCAAGTATCAGGATATGAGCAGAGCCTTGACCGCCGCCGATTATCAGTGGACGCAAGACCAACTGCTGTACGCGCTGCAGGACGCTATGATCAACAAGGAGGGCGGCAGTACCCAGACCGAAATCAAAGCCGCCAATATCAATGGCAACAATGTTACTCTGACGGCGCATCAGGGAGGCATCGGCATTGATACAGGCGCGGTAACGATCACGGATTTCACGAATGTCGATAATTTGAAACAGTTGGTCAACGCCGACGCCAGCGATGTGACCTGGACGAAAAATGCCGACGGCAAATTTACGTCAGCCACGATCAACGGCAAAAGCCCGCTGGGCGTCCACACCAGAAACAACGGTGTCCTCAACGCTGTCGCCAGTGATAATGTCTATCTGGCCGGCCGCACCGAAGGGCAGGACACTCCGCTCTTCATCGATAAGGTAACGACCGGCGGTAATATCCGTGTGCTGGGTAAAGCCGGTGTCTACAGCGTCAATACCGATCCGGCTTCGCCGAATTTCAACGGCAAGGATTTAATCCTGGAGGGTGGCACCGCTGACATTGGCATGGTTGACAACGCGATCCGGACGGTCTTGTCCGGCCAGCTCACGGCTCGCACCGACGGCTCGGCCTATATCCGTGATTTGTCCGGCGGCGGTTTTACCATCGGCTCTATATATACGGGCCAAAACTTATGGCTGCGTTCAAATGGTTCTATCACCAGCTTCTACAATACGCTTGATCCAAGCGATCCTCTGAACCTGGGGCGCATCACCGCGCAAAACATTGACATTATTTCAGGTGGTGATGTGGGTACGGCTGCGCACGGCCTGCGCATCACCAATTTCGCGGCTGATAAGGCTGATACGGCACAAATCAGTGTCACCGGCAGCAATGTATATCTGGAAGGCACTACCGCCCACGGCGAGGCGGACGGCGTACTTGTTCTGACTGACGTGACTGCTACCGCTGCCGATGGTGTTGTTAGTGCGACTAGCACGGACAATATCGTCCTTGCCGGCGATCTCACGGCAGATCATCAGGTTGTGCTGCAGGCAGGCCGCAAGGTGTCGCCGAATCTAGTTGTTACCCAGGGCGAAGGAGATATCCGGCAGACAGGCGGTACAGTGACAACAGACATTCTCGCTGCAACGGCGGGAACCGGCATTGATATTAGCGCTGCCGGCAATACGATGAACCGTTTGATTGCCGAAAATGACCGGAATGACATCTCTGTTCGCAATTCCGGTGCTAATGGCCTGACTGTTGATGTGAATAAAGCCAACGCCGGCTCGATCGTCATTGAAAATCAAACCGGTATGCTGAAGGTGAATACGGCGCTTGAGGCCACCGGCGCCGACAGCGATATCAGACTCGCCAACCGAAACGGCGGCATTGTGTTTGAGGATGTAACCGCCGACCGGAAAGTTGATATTCAGGTTACGCAAGAGGGCGATATTACCGGCAAGGATGTCAAGGCAGTCAATGATACGCTGACCGTTCATACGGTCAAGGGCGATATTGACCTTGGCAATGTCTACGCCGGCAAGACTGCCGCGGTTGGATCGGATGACGGTTCGGTTACCATGTTCAGCATTGACGGTGAAAACGTTGTGATCCGCGTGAAAAATAAAAACCAGAATCTGCATGTACCCAAGATTACTGCTGCCAAAGATATCATCATCAGCAGCAACGCGATTGATATTGACCAGCTTACCCAGCGCGAGGGCTATGACAATATGCTGCTGTTCCGGCCGCAGGCAGCTGATCCCAATTCGCCGATGGAATACTTTAATATCGGTGAGATCAGTACCCGCAACGGTCTGCAGATTGATCAGCTTTGGGCGAAGCGGGCTGATATGCATGTCGATTCCAACCGTTTTTATATTGACAAACTCAGCATCATCGATGTCGGGCATTTCAGTAATGCTAATACGACGGTCACAGTGTACGGCTCCAGACCGGTTTTCGACAACGCCAATGTCCATTTCTGGTACAATCCGGAGCGGCGTGATCCCTGGATGTATCTGAATTTTATGCGGGATAACCACACTCTGGAGAGCAATGGCGTTCTGCTTCGCGGTGACAATTCCTTTTATACCTACTGGCAGCGTCCCAGCGGTGTGGAAGAAATGACCGACCGGATGCAGCGGCAGATGAGCCGGGACAACTGGCTGCTGCTGCAGTATATGCGCGAACCGGCGTCAGTCTATGGGCATTTCGGGAGGTTTAACCTGCTGGATATCAACCTGAGCGGTTTGCAGCAAACGCGGCCGCTGACCCTGCAACCGGGCAGTGAAGACGGCGAAATTCAACTTAGCTTGTTCTAATTTATGGTCAAATGCCGGCTGCGGAATTTTTCTCAGCCGGCAAATCCTAATCATGAGAAAGAGAGGAAGAAAAATGAACAAACGGGCGCAGGCATTTCAAGAGTATTTGCAGGAAAATAACATCGACTGCTTTAACGCCGAAGACATTAACGATGAATTGAATACCACAGCTTTCCGTTCGCATATGGAGATCGCAGGCCAGAGAATTCCTCTTGTGGTCATCCTGGATGACAGCATTTACGGCATGCTGCGTCTCCAAATCGCGCCAAAGGCACTTAAAGAGACAAATAAACAGGCGATTTTGGAATACATTAATGAATTAAACCGTCAGTACAAGGTTTTTAAGTATTATGTGACAACCGATGGAGATTTGTGCCTGGATTGTTGTGTTTTGTGCGAGGCAGAACAGGCTAATGGATCGATGGTGTATACTATCATGAACGTAATCTTAACGCATTTGGCAGAAGAATATCCTGTCTTAATGCGCAAAGTATGGGCAGAATAAAATTTCAAGGCGGAAACCTATTGTCGAAGATAGGTTTCCGCCTTCTTGCTGGAATGATAGCAATTTGTTTCCCGGGATACTGTAAGTGTGATGTTAGTCACTGCATTTCTCCGCCGGTTATTTTATACTAATGCCAGAAGGTATGCGGCACATAGTATGGATACTGGGAGTTGATAGTATGTTATTTTGGCAATGGTTTTGCACATTAGGAAATAAGGCACCAAGGCAAGAAATATCTTTTTGGCGGGAAAGAAAAAAGGGTGGCAAAGCAGAGCCGGTGTCAGGCGTTGAGATTTGTACCCGCTTGTGTGGGCAAGCCGGCTGCCGCTGTGGTGCTACGATGCGCGGATTACATTGTGTCTGGTCTTATTACCGGGATAAATAAGGTTGGGAAATAGCAGGAAACTAGTATTGCAAATGGAATATGTACCTTATGGCAAACAATGCTATAAGGAGGCGGAAGATATGCAAAGCGCAGGCAGTGAAAAGCGTGTTTATTTTCTCGATAATTTGCGCTCATTTATAGTGCTGCTGGTGGTAGTATTCCATGCGGCTATGGCTTACATGCCTCATGCTCCGTGGTGGTGGTATGTTCTTGACTCGCAGCGGCATGCTTTCTTTAATTGGTTTGTGCTAGGGAATGATGTGTTTATAATGCCTGTTATGTTTTTTATTGCCGGGTATTTTGCCATTAAGTCGTTAGCTAAACGTAGTGTAGCTGAATTTGTCCGCGATAAAGTCATCCGGTTAATGATTCCCTGGGTCATCGGTGTTGTTTTTCTAGCTCCTGCAGTTACTTATTTTATTTATGTTACCCGCTCTCAGACGCCGCCAGCATATTTGTATTACTGGTTTAATTTGTTTTTTGGCAGTTCCTATCAGCAGGCGCATTACTGGTTCTTAGGAGCATTGACATTGTTTTGTCTGGTATTGGCTCTGATTTACAGCCGTGGCTGGATAAAGGCCACACCGCTTAAAGCCGCCAAGCCATCAGCCGCTTTTTTAGCATTATTTGTGCTTGGGGGTAGCGCCGGATTCTTTGCCATGAATACGGTGGTCAATGATTATGACTGGGTAAACGTTAAATACATTTTGATGATTCAGCCTACGAGATTTGTTTTGTACGTCCTGTATTTTATGCTGGGCATATATGCTTGCCGCCGTCAATGGTTTACTGCCGATGGCTATAGTCCCTGTCCGGTACGTTGGCCAGTGGCAGCAATAGTTGCCGGTGGGCTGTTTTTCGGCGGTAAAGTTGTGCTGGCAAACAATATGGCTTTACCAGGCTTGGCAGCAAATGCTTTTTTACACACCCTATTTTGTTTATGTGCTGTATTTGCACTCCTAGCTGTCTTTCAACGCTGGGTAAATAGCGGGAACTACCTCTGGCGGCGTTTGGCCGTTAATTCATATGCCATCTATTTTATCCATCAATTTCCGGTTTTTTCTCTAAATTATGCTTTACTTAATTTGCATACCGGCCCATTTGTAAAGTTTTTTCTGTCAGCCGGTCTGGCGGTAATCCTCAGCTATCTTATCTCCGAACTATTGCTAAGGCGAATTCCCGCCTTTGGCGGCAATGTCAGGCAGGATAGTAAGATTTCGTCTCCGAGATATTGACATTGCCTGAGTGTACTGATATTATAGACATATTCGAATAATGTTTTTCCGATAGAGGTGCGGCAGACCAAGAGTAAGTATCGAGAGCTGGCAGCAATGATGATACTGAAAGGGGCTGACCGCCGAAGTGAAAGTTTTGGCCGGGAACTTTTGCTGGTCTTGCATTTAAGAAATGCCTGACTGTCACCTGAATGTTTCAGGTGGAGTGCTATCTTGCACAGCTGACAAGAACAATGTCGTCTCTTTAGGCAGTTTGCGGGATTTAGCGCAGGCTGCCTTTTATGTCTTAACAGAGATTCTTAGGAACAGGCTAAGAGCAACATCGGTTTTCACCGTTGCCAAAGGCTTGGTGCAAAACCGTGTTTTCTTTATACTTTATTTATTGAAGGGTAGGCGAAACAATTGGCTGAAAAAAAATTACCGTTTACAAAAGAACAATTATCGGAAGTGATTAAGCAATATCCCACACCGTTTCACATTTATGATGAGGAGGCCATCAGGCAGAATGTCCGCACGCTGATAAAGGCGTTTGCCTGGGCGCCTGAATTTAAGGAATATTTTGCTGTAAAAGCTACTCCTAATCCTTATATCCTAAAAGTGCTGCGGGAAGAGGGGCTGGGGGCTGACTGCAGCTCACTGCCTGAACTCATTTTAGCGGAAAAGGCTGGAATGAAGGGTGAGGAGATTATATTAACTTCCAACGATACGCCGGCGACTGAGTTTAAAAAAGCACGCGAACTTGGCGCAATCATTAACCTTGATGATATTAGTCACATCGACTATTTAGATAAACATGCCGGTATTCCGGAAATGATTTCTTTCCGTTATAATCCCGGCCCGTTGCGTGAGGGTGGCAACTCCATCATTGGTAATCCCGAAGAATCCAAATATGGTTTAACCCGCAAGCAGCTCATGGATGCTTATCGCGTTATGAAGGCCCGGGGGGTAAAACGTTTTGGTATTCACACCATGATTATTTCCAATGAGCTGGATCCGCAATTTTTTATTGAAACTGCCAATATGATGTTTGACCTTATTCTTGAAATTCACCGTACCTTGGATATTAAGATCGAATTTGTTAACTTCGGTGGCGGTATCGGTATTCCTTACAAGCCTGAGCAGGAGCCTGTTGATCTTTTTGCCGTCAGCCAAGGTATTAAAAAGGCATATGAAACAAAAATCGCCGCCAATGGTCTGGCGCCGCTTAAAATTGCTATGGAATGCGGTCGGATGATTACCGGTCCTTACGGCTATCTGGTATCAACTGTTCTTCATAAAAAAGAAATTTATAAAAACTATGTCGGCTTGGATGCTTGTATGGCTAACCTGATGCGTCCTGCTTTATACGGAGCCTATCATCATATTACTGTGATGGGTAAGGAAGATTGGCCGGCAGGCTATATTTATGATGTTACCGGCTCACTGTGCGAGAATAATGACAAGTTTGCCGTTAACCGCAAGCTGCCGATGATTGACATTGGTGATGTCGTGGTTATCCATGATGCCGGGGCGCATGGTCATGCTATGGGCTTTAATTATAATGGCAAACTGCGTTCTGCAGAACTTATGCTGAAACAGGATGGCAGTGTAGAAATTATTCGTCGGGCTGAAACCATTGAGGATTATTTCGCTACCCTGGATTTTGCGGCATTGGAAAAATAGGAATTTATCTGACAAACTTCACTTGGCTATTGCCGGGTGAAGTTTTGTTTAAGCCTGTGTTGGCGGGGAGCATACTGTTACTATCCTTGGAGGTGATTGGTTTGGAACGTTTGTACACAGCAGTAGCTAGGCTTGAGAAGGAACTAGCTATATCTGCCATTTTACTGCAGGACATAGCTTCACGGTTTCAAGAAGCTATGTCCGAGGGATTGGCTGGCAGGTCCGGTTCTCTCAAGATGCTGCCGTCCTTTATCGGCAGTCCTACGGGTCAGGAACAGGGGCAGGTTATTGCCGTTGATTTTGGCGGGACTAATGTGCGTGTGTTGCTGGTTGAACTGGTTGGAACAGGCCGGAGCCGTATTGTTGCGAGACGCGCTTTTCCCCTCAAAGACAAGCTGGGCCATTATGACTATACGGCTGTGTCAGCGTCCGGGCCTGAGCTATTTGACTTTATCGCCGGCAAGATTAGTGAGATCGTATCAGACAGTGGTATATATCCGCTGGGATATACATTTTCTTTTCCCTGCCGTCAACAAGGGGTAGATAAAGCTGTATTGATCAATTGGACCAAAGAAATCAAGACAGCCGGAGTGGAAGGCCGGGATGTGGGGCAAATGCTGCAGGCTGCGTTAGAAAATAGGGGACTGGAGCGGGTTAGATTACAAGCTGTTATTAATGATACTACCGGTACGTTACTCACTGGGGCTTATAGTGATCCCGCCACTACGATTGGCGCTATTTGCGGTACCGGACACAATAGTTGTTATTTGGAGTCCTGCCATCCGCTGACCAAGCGTCCGATGATTGTTAATATGGAGTCAGGCAATTTTGACGGGGTGCAGCAAACAAAATATGATATTCTTTTGGACCAGGCCAGCGAAAAGCCGGGCGCCCAGCGATTGGAAAAAATGGTTTCAGGCCAGTATTTAGGGGAACTGGTGCGGCTTATTGTCGGTTCGCTCGCGGCAGATGGACATATTTCCAGCGGCTCTGAGAGATTGTCGGTTCCTTATTCACTGCCTACTGAGGATATTTCCGCAATACTTGGTGATACATCACCAGAGCTGGAGGTTGTAGCTGCTGTTGCAGCCGCCCGCTGGGGGATTACCCAGTTAAAGGTAAGTGGGTACAAGGCAATTCAGACGATTGCCAGGTTGGTGGCGATGCGTTCCGCCCGTTTAGTGACAGCCACCTGGGCAGGAATATTGACTAAAATCGACCCCGGTCTCGTCCGCCAGCATACGATTGCCGTTGATGGGGCTTTGTACGAAAAAATGCCTGGATATGCCGAGCAATTGGCTAATACCATGGTGGAGATGTTTGGCGACAAAGCCAAGCAAATTACTATCAGGCTTAGTAAAGACGGCTCAGGTATCGGCGCCGCCATTGCGGCCGCAACTGTATATAAGGGAAAGTATTGCAATGAGAGATAGGGTGTTATTGAAACATAAAAAAGTTACTTGCTGATGTTGACAATATTCGATTCGCGTAATATAATAGTCAAGTAGCAAGTTCACATGACTCCGTAGCTCAGCTGGATAGAGCGTTTGACTACGAATCAAAAGGTCGCAGGTTCGAATCCTGCCGGGGTCGCCATTAAGGATATAGATATGTCGCAGGTTAATAGCCTGCGACATTTTTTAATTTATATAACTGTCCCTTATGTTGCTCCTTGGTACGTTTTTAAAATTCTTTTTCCAGTCTGGAACATTATGCTATAATAAGCGTAACAGGCTGTCGGGGAACGGTTGGCTCCTTCCTTCCAGGAAGGGGGTGGTATGGTGTCAACATTTGAGGCAATGTACTTAATGGTCGCATTCGCAACACTTGTTGTGCTCATCATAAAACAGAAATAACCGCTCCCACGCCATGGTTTGCGGTTATTTCTCAATAACGTAATCCGGGCTAACCGTTCGGTTAGACAGTCTGTTGGACTGGCGTGTGTCGAGCACGTCAGTCCTTTTCTTATATTATACCCATAGATTGTAAAATATGCAATCAGTCAATAAAAAATCCTGGTCTGTCCGTCTCGCTTGACTTGCAATTCATTCAGAAAGGGCTATATTAGCAATAGGTGGAAATTAAAGAGTCGCCGTAACCTGAAAGTGTTGGAGCACTTCCAGGCTCGCGCAGGTGCCAGAACACCTACACGTAACAGCTTAGCTGTCCACGACGACATTTCTATTATACAATGACGCTCGCTGAAGTACAAGCGAGGTGCGGGTATAGTAGGGTGTTGGCATGAGAGCAGGCTGTGCGACTTGACGCAGCAGATGATTCAGCCTATTCCTGATCCCATCAACGGAAAGGCAAAGTTCGCGTACATATTTTACTGACAGCTTTTCTGTTGACAGCCGGTTTTGTTCCGGTTTATTGGGTTTGGGCTTTAGCAAACGACGAAGCAAAGCGCATGTGTAGGGTTAAAAACCTCGCATGCGCTTTTTAATTTCCCCCTATAAAAAGCAATGGCAGGGCCGGTCAAGCAGAAGGGGCTTGCTGCAGCTTGCGATAGGGGGTATAGATTTGTCCGGTGAAAGGGAAAGTTCACGCATTCTGACTGTCTACTATACATACCTCAATCAGGGGAAAGACAGGCGGCCGCTTATCCGGCTGCAGGGTAAATGGCTCCAGGACCTTGGTTTTTCAAGCGGGGCAAAAATCGAAGTAACCGAAAGTAATGGCGGTCTGTTCATTAAAGCCCGGCGGCGAGAAGCGGGAGAAGACAGTCATGATGGCCATTGAACAGATTAGGAAAAAGATAAAACGTGGTAAAGGGCTATGGGGCCGTCTGGTGACCAGCCCTGACGGCTCTGAATGGATATGGATGCAACTGACACCGGCTGCGCTGAAATATTACCAGGAACGGGTGACCTGTTACGGCTTCATCCCAGATGAAGGAATCGGGGCTTTAGGTGCGGCAATGACCGTATTCAGGAAAAGACGGTACTAGGCCTCCACGCCGCCGGTCTTCTCATGGTATCACACCGGTCAAGGCTGCGCCTGCTCCGCTTTCGCTGCGCCCCTCCGGGTGACGGCGGCGGGAGAGCCGCTGCTGACGAACGGAGGTGCAGCGGTATGTGGGACGAGATCGTAAGAGGGTGGCGGGTGGAGGCCGCACTGTGGGTTTGCTACTGGAACGCACTGGACCGGAAGGACCAGGCGAGTGTCCGGTACTGTGCCGATCACAGCTTGCTGCTGTCGGTGTTCTGGCTGGTGGTGCTGGCCGGCGGGGTATTGACGCTGGGGATGGTTGTTCAGTTTTTGCAGGGAGGCTGCCGGTGAATGCCGGCGGCTTTTTTTTATGGCAGTAATCTACAATTTATTCTTTTAAAGGACTTATAAATCTCTAGGTTCCTCTAATAAAGGAATATTATGGTATAATTAATCATAAATCTATTAGGTTTAGAGGAGCCTTACATGGTGAAGAATTAACTTTTATGACTAAAAATTAAAAGTCAGAGAGGCGGTAGTTAAAGTGGAATTAGAAAATCGTTTTAAAAATGTTATCCAAGACATGGATGAGCATTGTTTTGTACTGGAATTATCCACTCTAAGCAATCCGCTGAGAAGTTTGAGAGGTGAGGCTAATGCTGAGAAAAACAATAAAATTGTAGATTTACTTCAATACGAATTGGATGCTTTAGAGTTATATACACGAAGCTTTGTTATAAATCCACAGACATATAAACGGCGAATGCCCGATTTTATTGATGAATATTCACAAGAAAAGCTGGACTATTATGCAGAACGATTTTCAAAAAGTTTAAATCCACAATTGAAGAGCCGGTATGGCGATATATTGCTTGACTATCAAGGTGAAAAGAAGTTTAAAAATAAGTATGATATTTTTTGTAATCTAGTTCCGGCCTTATTGCAAGTTGCCAGACTGGCAACGAAAGAAAAGCGTGATGAATACCTTTACGCAATTGATCAATTATCTAGGGCTACCGAACTTTGTTTGCGCTATAAAAAAGAAGATTTGCTTAAACAATCTATCGAAGAAATAGCAGACTTTTTATCTGGAATAGGCTCAATCTATTCCTACCGATGGGTTATTGAGCCTTCAGATATTTTGCTTAAAGTTATGGATAATAGCAAAATGAACTTAATGATTGATAGGGAAATAACACAGTTAGCCTTAAAAAAATTAGATGAAGCGCGTGATTTTTGGTTAAAAGAAAAAAATCTCCAATTGCATCGCTGGGTGTGTTCCTGTTTGGTTGCCTGGAACAAGAAATTACAGCAGCCGATAAATGATCTGAATTTGGAGATTGGTTTGTCGTTTGAACTAGAAGCAGAGCATCAGCAAGGAAGAGTGGAAAAAACAGAAGGTGTCAAAGCTGGTTTTTTGCAAATGGCCCTCCGCCACTATCTCAACGTTGGCGCAACCAACAAAGTCAATGAATTGAAAGTTAAGTTAAAAAAAGCATATTTGGCGGAACAAGAAAATGAATTTAAAGCGGTTATGACACCTATGACTATACCGGAAGAGTTTCGGCAGCATATAGAACGAGTTCTCACTTGGTATCGAGAATTGGGAAGTGTAGAGAGAATATTAGAAGCTCTTGCACGTGACCCAAATTTAATTATTGATGTCTCTGAGTTATATTTAAATATCGAAGAAACTTTTAAAGAATTTATATTAGGGGCAAGAATACCTACTTCGGTTATAGCAGATGGTAGGAGGATCGCTCAAGCAACGGAGTATGAGGAACAGAAAGAACTGGAATTTAAGCGAAAGTACTGCTGGCGCTTAGAATTACAATCCATATTTCTTTTAATGCCGATTTTTGGCATCATGAAAGCAAAAGGCTTATCTGCGGGCTCATTGCTTCAGAAATACCTTGATTGGGATTTTTATGAACCGAAACGAGAAAACCTGATTAGAACCGGTTTTGAAAGATTTTTGGCAGAGGACTATATTAGTGCATTACATATTTTGATTCCACAATTCGAAGCATGTTTACGTGATATGTTTTTTGCAATTAATATTCCGACCACGGTTATTAAAGAGGGCGAGTTCCAGCATGAACAGGTTTTTGGGGAATTCTTAAGCCGGCCAGAAGTGAAGGAAACGCTAGGGATTGATATTCATAAGTACATAGAGACTGTCATGGTAGCACAAACCGGTTGGAACATAAGAAATGATATTGCCCATGGGCTAGCTTCATCAGTTATATTTACTCTTAAGTACGCTATGATTATCCTGCAGTTGTTTTGTATGCTCTTTAATTTCAAATTGGTTAAAGCTGATTTGGGTGAGAACAGTTAAGGCATTTTTAGGAAATGGAGAGTCCGACGGTATGAGAATGACAGAGTATGGTGTGAACATTCCTGATGATTTATTGAAGCAACTGGAAGAAGAGCAGGTAGTGTTGTTTCTTGGAGCTGGGATCTCTAAACTTGCCCCTTCAAATTTACCGGACTTCGTAAAACTAACAAAAGACATTTGTAAAGAAGCAGGTGTGCCTTTTTCAAATAAGCTGTCGCTAGACTACAATTTAAGTAAAGTTGTGAAAGCAGGCTATGATGTACACCAGCAAGTACTTGAAAAAATAAATCCACCAGATTCTAAGCCGAATGAATGGCATGAAAATCTCCTTCGTTGGTTTGGAAGCGACAATAGCGTGCGAATTGTTACAACAAATTTTGACCCCCATCTTAGTACTGTTGCTAAGCAATTAGGTTGGACAGTACCGGAGTATGTTGCTCCTGCCGTACCTTTAGGAGATAGGTTTCAGGGCATCGTATATTTACATGGCCGGGTTGATAATAAAGAAAGTATCGTTGTGACTGGTGAGGATTTCGGCAAAGCTTATTTGAATTATGCCTGGGCAGCACGATTTCTTCAAGCTATGTTTGCAAAATACACTGTCTTATTCATCGGCTATAGTAATCGCGATCCGTTGGTCCGTTATCTTACCAGCGGGTTATCGGTGTGTGCCAATAAACACTATGCCTTTACAGGAAACGATGCTCGCCGCGAATGGGACGAACTGGACATTGTACCCATATTATTTGAGCAATCTGGTAGCGAAAAATATAAAGCCATGTTGTATGTGGCTAAGGATATTGCTCAGCAATATTGCATGAGCGAATTGGAGCATGAAGTCCGCATGCGGGACCTTCTGACAACAAAGAAAGAAACATTGCTTACTCCTCAAGACCAGGACTATTTGTTAAGGAGTTTGTCAAAAGTAAATCGACAAAAACATTTTTGCCGTTACGCTGCGGGTGAATTATGGTTTGAATGGGCAATTAAGCATATTAAAGAAGTGCAATTGTTATTTGATCCTTTTACTAAGACTGAAGATTCCTCTAAGGAGTACATTACATGGATAGCTGGGCCATGCTTTGAAAATGCAAATAACTTGGTATTGCAGGAGCTTGCCAAACAAAAACTTAGCTATGGCTTATGGTACGAGATTGGTTGGGCCATTTGCTACCGAGAAATAGATTTTTCTACTGGGCGACTGGTTGCTTGGATTTATGTATTGCTGAGAGATGCAACACTGCCTGCGCATTGGGAAACATTGCAGAACATGTTAATGGATAAAAAAGTACCTACCCCTAGTTATTTGGAGTGGGCGATTTTTTCTCGGCTAATCAAACCAATGATTCAATTTAATAGAAATATATATACTGAAGAAGGCGAAAAAGAAAGGCCAGTGCTTGCGTCAATTGCTATCCGGTCAAATGATCCGAAAGAATTGTGTGAGTATTGGCAGAGAGTATTACGGAACCGATTGCCAGACATTCACGATCAAGTACAAAGCCTAGTTACCGCGTATCTAACGGAAGCTTATTATATGTTGATTGAGCAGGGTGGATGGTCACGCGAACTCGACGAAGTTTCTTGTAGGAGAGAGACCATTGTCAAAAAAATAAGCGATGATAATTTTACTCATATTAGGCCAATGGACCCACTGCTTGATGCTGCGGTTGATTTGATCCAATGGTATGCTGAGAATCACCAGGCATACTTAGAGCAGTTGATTGTCGCGTGGAATGATTCAAAAATACCGATGTTACAGCGTCTGTCGCTTTATGCAGTTTCCCTAGCCAACTGGAGTGAAGATAAAAAGTACCAATGGCTACTCCACAAACAAATATTGCATTGGACTGTTTTCTATAGGGAGTCATATCAATTACTTGGTTCAATTTTTATAAACTTGTCACCGGCAATAAAAGAAGAGGCGATCAGCACCTTATTACAGCTAGTATATCATGATCCAGATGATGGAAAATTAAATCATAATCGCAGCCTACGAACGTATTACTTATTAAAAAGTATGGCGGAGAAACATAGCGAAAGTAGACAGTTAGCTGCAGCAGTAGAGACCATTAAAACATTGTTAGAAGATGCTGGTATTGAATATCAAACAACAGATTCAGATAAAGAAACAGTAACAATAGATATTTCCGCACTTTTAGAAGGTAATGTTATATCGGCTTTACAGTGGTACGATGAGATTGCTCAACCTAATGATTTCTTTAACAAAAACAGCAATAAGGAAAAGTTCGAAATAGCTTTTAGGGAAAAAGTTGCAAAAGAGTTGGTGTGGGCAATATCTATCGCAGATATTCTTTGGCAGCAAGACAATAAGAATGCCCACCATTTAAGTAGAACCCTTTTGGGTATTTTGGGTGATGCAGAGTTAACCCATGAGCAACAGGAGTTATTATTCAAAAAAATACAGAACATTGTAATGCTAGAGCATTTAGGTAATGCAGTTGCTTCATTTCTAAAAAGCAGGTCTAAGAGGGGATTTGATGAGTACACGCATCAGGTAGTCGATGAACTACTAAATTGTGTTGATTACACATTATCTTGGGCTATAGCTGTTCCGTTTGGGAAAGATCCTTCACGACGCTGGTTAGATGCGGCAATTAATCATCCAGTAAGTGATCTTACCCTGGTGTTATTAGAAGTTCTCAGTACCCAAGGAAAAGATGAAAAATATATCGTTGCTGTTACAGAACGGTTATCAAAGTTGCTAGACGACAATAGAAACATAGCACAAATTACAGAAGTGATTTGTGCTAGTCAAGCCCACTTTTTATATGCAATGGCGCCAGACTGGGCAATAACGAAGATATTACCTCTTTTTGATTGGTGTAAATCAATAGAACAGGCGGAGCGTGCATGGGATGGCTTTTTATTTTGGGGGCAAATTTCTCGAAAACTTATCGCCCCGTTGTTGCGGCATTTTGTTACTTCCGTAGATTTCATAGACCAGATTGATGCAGAGCGATATTGTGAGTATTTGGCTTGGCTTACCATGAGCCGGTATATAGAAAAACCATTAGCAGCAAAAGCATTAGGGAAGGTAATACTGAAACTCAATGATCAACAGAGGGCGAGATATTTTAGTTATATACGTTTATCGGGTATAAAAGATAAGCGTTATAGTCACTGGGTATGGAATAATATATTGTTACCTTTGTTAGATATGCGAAGTCGCATGATCATAGAGTTAACAGCAGGAGAACTCTTAGCAATGCTGCGGTGGATAGTTGAATTTACGGATTATAGTGCTCAGTTAATTGAGAAAATTATTGGCTTTTCAACAAATAAAATTAAAGAATGCTACCAGCTTAATCGTTTTGAAAGAGTTGACATTTGTGAGAAATATCCGGAGGATGCGGCAAAGTTATGGATTTGGTTAGCGAATAGTCTCACAACAGGCGAATTATCCAATGGTATATATGGCAAAATTGCTGAGAAGTTATTAGGTGATAAAAATATATCGGATAAGTCCAAACAGCAGTTGAAAGAAGCGCTCAGTAGATTAGGATTATCTGTAACCTGAAGTAGTGGGGCGAGTAAAGGTTAACTAACTAATGGACTACTAGGGAAAGGAGTGGAAATATGAAAAGAATACAGATATTCGCTGCTGGCAAGAAAGATACCTTTGACAATGTTTTTACTTTAATAAGGAGTGTTGATGAAATATATCAACAGGAAATGTGGAAACAGATTTCAGGTTCAAAGAGCTTGAAGTTGTTTGAAGCATACCTTACTGATGACAGGTTTGCAGTCTTTATTGATACTATTGAGACAAAAGGAGAATACAGTATTGATATTGGTGAGGTGCCAAAGTTAATTAAATTCGGCCAGTTTCGAAAGAGACCAGAGGTATTTTTGCCACATATACCGGCTTCTTCTACAGGAAGCGAATGGTGGCCGGGAACATTGAACCATGGTTTTTCTTTAAAACAATGGTATCGTAACGGCTTTAAAGTATTGACGGCTAATGAGGAAGCTTTGGACAAGTTGTTTACGTTTATTAGAAGTCGTACAGGCATCACCATTGAAAAGCTCCAAGATTTTTTAGGGTGCATGATTTCTCTGTCCTCTTCTTTTGATACACAACCTAGAATTTGTTATAATCCCGATAACGGTAAAATAGTGTTCTATTTGCCGGATGGTGTGGCGCCAAGTAAACGTAGAGTAGTCATCGAAGCCTGGGAAGGCAAGGAATGTTGTTATAAGCAAATGATTGATCTGACAGAGGAAAAAGACTGGGTAGCTATTGATATACCATTTAAATCGGTGCAACTAGGATATGAACTATATGAGAAAAATCAGGATGAAAACTGGGTAATTATTGCCGCTAATCGGAATTATCTAATGCGAAGAATACAAATCGACATGGGCCTTGTGGTGGGGAAGTTGAACGTGAAAAAAGAAGCTGACGAGGAAGAACTAGATATCGTTGTGCGCGATAATACTATAAACATAGGACATGAAGACGGTGAACAGCCCTGGATGGACGCAGAACAAACGCGGTATAAAATCAATCGTGGACAGGAACTCAGATCTCTGGGGAGTATATTTACTCGTTTTGCCGAAAAAACCAGCAAAGAAAAACTGCGGCAAATTATTAATGATCATATATATAAAAACGCTGTCAAAGAACTGTGGATTTGGGATCCTTATATTGATATATCAATTCTGTCTCCATTACTTGTACTAGGTTTAACAAATCCTAGTCTTGACGTAAGGCTATTATTAAGTGAATGCTCAGGTGAAAGGCTTAACCCTGCAGATGAGGCATCTTCTAGTAGCAATGCTCCTTCAACAGGGCGTGGTGGGCAAATTGAAGACATATTGGACACAATGACACGATGCAGCGCCATTTACAAGAAGCTTCATACGCGAGAGGCAGGGATGCAGAGACTCAAGGAGACAAAAAACTTTAGTGTACGTAACTGGTTTCGTTCAGGCAAGCATGCATTCCATGACCGCTTTATTATTACTGAGAACGCAGTTTGGCAAATCGGCAGTTCACTCAAAGATTTAGGTGATTACCATAGTACAGTTTATCGGTTGGAAGGTGATATTGCCGATGCTATTCGTGGTGAGTTTGAAAGGGCTTGGAACGGAAACTTTGATCCGATGAATCCGGATGGGATGGAAGTATTTCCAGAACTGCACTGGATTAAGCGGAAGGAGGGGACGGTGAATGTCTGAACCACTACAGCAAGAACGGCAAAATCGAGCTGAAATCCTCGCGGAACAGGTGCTAAGCCTGGTAGAGGAATTCCAGTGTATAGGAGAAAGAGAGTATGAAACCATTTGGCGAAAGGAACGTTACCGGGAATGTACTGACTTTGTTTCAGGGTATGAGACGTATCATTTATATCAGCCGCCTACGCTATTATTTGAAACAGAGCGGGTACTATCCGAGCGTCTTATGCAATGTCTTGATGCCTTACTAGAAAGTGATATTGCCGTATTTGGACGTGTATGTCATCAGTCGGGTAGCACCACCTGGCCACTCAGGATTATTGACCGTTTTGGATATAAGCATTGGGATGATAAGGGATATAGTGACATAGTAGAATTGATGGGCTTGCTTCATCCAGGTCAGCAAGGAGTATTAATGGCTCATGTCTGGGACAGGTTGACAGATGGTACAGAGACAAAAGACAGATATTTATTAAACAACCTCTGGGCAAGGCTTCCGATTGCGACTACGTTAACGATATCAGCCCTAATCATATCTGATATGATACCTGGAGCATTCTTGTCTAGCTTTAGTAATAATGCGCGATGGCAAGAAAGACAGGTGCGAATCCACTGGGTATTGGATTGGTTGGTTTCCTGGATGCAAATAGTTAGGCCTTCAGCAGATGACGTTGTCGGCAAGTTTGTGGATTATCTATATACTCCGGTCAATAAAGAGCCGCTATGGGCCGGATATATACTGGCAAAAAAGCTAGAGGAAAATCCCGATCCGGTTATACGCCAAATCTCAGAGAAAGTTCAGCTTTATTTGATGAACCTGTATCCGACATATTGGGTTACTGATTCAGGCGGTTTACATTTCTGCGGTAGTCTGACTGTCGAGCTAATAGAGGAAACGGCATTAGCTGCGGCAAAACTTCCGCAAAGCGAGTTGACTGCTATCTTTGAGCATGCTGATATTCCTTCTCCGCAAAGACTGTGGCGGCTAAGGGACGTACATGATTATCAGACATATTTTAATGATGTCCGGAAAGCGTTGTTTCATGAGTTGCTGAAAATTAGTGTTTTAAACAGAGTAGATGAGACATGCAGGCGGGGTTATATAGATAAAGTTCTCTTTGCGCTTATACAATATGGTCGTCAGGCGCGTTATGAGCATCTTTCTTACGACGATAAAGTATTATGGAGAACGCTGTTCAAAGAGATTAGCTTGTTTTTAGTTATTCTAAATGAAGATAAGCAACAAGAATTTGTCAACGCATTTACTTTGTATATTGATGATTTATGGCTATTAATTGAACTAGAAAGAAATATGCAAGAGGCAGGCTTGGCAATCAAAAACAACAGAATACTATCAAAGCAGGTAAGCAAGCGACAATACCTATTAAATAATTTAGAGTTAACTGAAGTAGGCGAATTACTTTACAGCATTGGCGAATATCAGTTAGCCATTCAACTTTTAGATATGGTGGATCTATGTGAATTCGACGGATGGCAAATTGCATATTGGAAGAGGAATAAAGCACTTTGTCATATTCAATGTGCGATGCTTTCTCAAGATAATGCCGGCCAAATTAATGAATTACGAAGTGCCTCAAGCATTCTTCAAAAAGCATATCAACAAGAACATAGTGCAAGTAAAAATAGGTACACACCACTTTTGCTTCACGTTATTGGAATGCTCTTTGACCGAGATGCGTTTGAATCAACTCGGTTAGCTCATATTTTTCAGTCATTGCGTACACTTGAAAACATGTCCCAAGAGCATTGGATTGCAAATGCTGTTACTTTGTTGCGTTTAGCTAAAGCCGATGACCAGAGAACGTCTTCTTGGTATCAGGAATTAGACATGTTATGTAAAAATAGAGGAATTCATAAAGATATTAATTTTACACAAAATTTACTTATGGCTTGGTATTTTACGAACAGGGCTAATCGAGCTTTAACATTTGAGGAAAAGGCAGTACTTAGTGCGTGTTGGGAGAAGGAGACGCAAGAGAAACAGTGGTTACCATACCAGTTGGTCAGTTATATTGAAGGACATACAAAATAGCTATTTACTGCAGTACTCGTCGATACGTTACTCCGTATATCATGTGGATTTGCAACAAAGAAATGGTGGGAGTCCCGAAATACAATGTATATAGGTAATGCTTACCCATGTTTTAAACACGTGGGTAATTTTTTTAATTTTTTACCCGCGTTATATTGATATGGGAAGGTATTACCCATATAATGGAATGAAAGGGGGCGATACGATGCAAGATAGCATGTTAAAATCTTTACCGCCTGATATTGACCTTGAGACTAAGAAAGTTTTAAAACAGCTGGCCAGATCCCACAGAGCACTGGCGGAGTTAAAAGGCTTTGCCGACACGATGCCTAATAAGAATATTCTGCTCAATGCAGTGACCATCAATGAGGCGAAGGATAGTTCCGAAATAGAAAATATCATAACCACTCACGATGAACTGTTTAAGGCTATGTCCCAAGCAAATTATCATAACCCTGCGGCCAAGGAAGTTGTAAACTATCGGACGGCTCTCTGGAAAGGGTATGAACTCGTCAAAGCAAAAAAGATGATGACCACGAATATGATTGTTGAAATCCAACAAGACATTGAGAAAAATCGGGCCGGTATCAGAAAGTTACCCGGAACGGTTTTGCAAAACCAGACGACGGGTGAAGTGATTTATACACCACCCAGTAGTGAACAAGAAATTCTTGCACTCATGTCAAACCTGGAAAGATATATCAATGATGATTATGATGCGATTGACCCGTTGATCAAACTGGCAGTCATTCATTACCAGTTTGAATCGATTCACCCATTTTATGATGGGAATGGACGCACCGGGAGAATTATAAACGTTTTATACCTGGTTCTTAAAGAACTGTTAGACAGTCCCATTCTATATCTTAGTAAATACATCATACGCAACAAAAGCGCCTATTATCGGCTGCTACAGGAAGTACGGACAAAAGAGGCTTGGGAGGAATGGGTTCTTTTTATCCTGGATGGCATTGAGCAAACCGCCGAAGAGACATTGTTATTGGTGAAAAAAATTAATGCAGTGGTGGACAAGACCGCGGAAGACATAAAAAATAAGCTGCCAAGGGTTTATTCAAAAGAACTGGTGGAACTGTTATTTTATGAGTTTTATACCAAAACGGCTTACATGGAAGCAGGTCTCGGTGTCTCACGCAAGACAGCGGCCGGTTATTTGTCGGCGCTAGAAGAAGCTGGTTTCCTTGTATCGCAGAAAATTGGCAAGGAGCGAATTTATCTCAACAAGCAATTGTTTGAAGTGGTTCAGGCGGCAGGGTCCTGAAGAACGCTCAGGTAATTTTGCAATTCGGAATGATGGACTGTAGTACTGGATAAAAATTCTCAATTTACTTGAGATATAAACAGAGATGGCAGAAAAAGATACAGGAGACGTTCTTAGCTTTGCAACTCTTATTTATATGATAGTTGATAGGTAACACTTATTCCTTCTGCCCGTCAAGTTATAAAAATACTTGGACTAAAGGACATAAGCACATGGATGAAACCAAATATTTAATCTTGATTAGAGGACAAGATGAAACTTCAAATGTTTTATCGTATACCCGTCATGGTACAAAAGTGAATGTCATGTTTAAAAGCTTAAAGTCGTTTCCATATAGCCGCCAAAACGTAGTGATTGAAGAAAACCCAGCAGTGACCAGTATCATAGATCAAGTGGTATATTACAACAATATTCCTTTATCCGGCGTAAAGCAAATATTACAGTTTAACGGAAGAGTAAAAGTGATATTTGAGAAACGGAAAAGTAAAGTATGTAATTCAGACGCTATACGGGTAGATGGTAATTGTTTAAATCATGATGCTACGCAAGATATTTTAAAGTATTGGAAGGAAATAGCACAGTACACCAAAATCGACGGTGCCGAAAATGAATTCTTGCAACGCGAATATAATCGCTTAACCTTTATAAGCCCTGAAAGTGTGTTAGGCTGTTATCTAACTAAAAAGCCTTTACAATGTTTGAATCATGATACTAATGATGTAATCTTTCCTTTCAGTTTTAATTTGAGCCAAAAGCAAGCGTTGGAAAACGCCTTACGAGCGAATGTCTCAGTCATTGAAGGTCCCCCTGGGACAGGAAAAACGCAAAGCATCTTAAATATCATTGCGAATCTTGCCATTATGCAGGGCAAGTCGGTGGCGGTGGTGTCAGGCAATAACGCAGCTGTACAGAACGTTAAAGATAAGCTGGAAAAAGAGCAGTATGGTTTTTTGCTGGCTTTTCTCGGCAATAAGAAAAATCGAGAGGCTTTCTTTGAGAAGCTGCCCCTGTATGATGTGACCGATTGGAAAAGCGAGATTGAGGAAAGTGTATTACTTGAGAAGATTAGTAGTTTGAATGGCAGAATCAATTATTTGTTGAATTTAAATAATGAGCAGGCGAAAGTTCAACAAGAATTAGCGGCTTATTATATGGAGAGACAACACTTCAATCGATACTATGACAATCAAGATATTGAAGGAATTAAACGATTGTTGTTTTATCGTAAAACGCCGGAACGGGTTATATCTTTTTTATCCGATCATTATTTTGCAACGGAAGAACACAAATCCCACAAGCTTACATACAGATTAAAATTGTTGATAAAATATGGCTTTACTGATTTTAAGAAACTAAAAGAGAATGAAATTGCTATTATTTTAAACTTACAAAAAGAGTATTACAATTTAAAAATAGCAGGTCTTGAGCAGCGCAAGAAGGCCTTAGCGCAAGAATTGGCTAATGCGGAGTTTGAGCAGTTGCTGGCTCAGCACAAGGAATATTCGACAAGCTTATTCAAACAGAAATTATATGGTCGCTATCATGATAAAAAAGTTGAACAATTTACGGGTACTTCTTATAAGGGGCATTTCGATAAATTCATTGAACGGTTTCCTGTTGTACTCAGTACTACTTACTCTTTACGTAATTGCGTACCTGATAACTATCTATTTGACTATCTAATTGTTGATGAATCATCACAGGTTGATCTGTTGTCAGGGGCGTTAGCCTTGTCCTGCTGTAAACGTGCAATTATTGTAGGCGATACAAAACAATTACCGCATATTGTGGATGAGAAGATAAAGGAAAAAATACAAACAGCCAATATGGAAAATATTTATGACTATTTTCAGCACAATATTCTTTCTTCCATGCTTGCTCTCTACCCGGAATTGCCCAGAGTTATTCTCAAAGAGCATTACCGGTGTCATCCTAAAATCATTGGGTTTTGTAACCAGAAATATTACCGTGGTGCATTGATTCCATTTACGCGGGAAGATACAAATGACACTCCGTTTATTTTCTATCGTACTGTTAAGGGAAACCATATGCGGGAAGTGACAAAAGGAGAAAGCCGGGGGAAATACAATCAACGGGAACTGGATGTTATCGAAGAAATTTTACAAAATCCTCATATTGTTACAAAAGATATTACTGAGATTGGTTTTACCACGCCTTACAGAAACCAGGCGGACAGGGCGGGAAAGGCTTATGATAATGGTATGGAATGCGATACCGTACATAAATATCAAGGCAGAGAGAAGAAACTTATGATTATGTCGACAGTTCTGGATAATACTTTTCCCGGTAAGAAGGGACTTGCTTTTGTGGATGATCCTTGTAAAATAAACGTTGCTGTTTCAAGAGCACAAGATCAGTTTATATTGGTAACCGATCACTCGTTTTTTGAAAAAGCGGGAAAAGAAGTAAGTGATCTGATTCGCTACATCGAATACCATACATTAGATGAACATCTAATTGAGAGTGAAGTGGTTTCTGTATTCGATTTACTGTACAAGGAGTATTCATGTAAATTGATGGCATTCAAAAAGCGTTTGCCCAATATTTCAAAGTATCAATCGGAAAACATAATGTGGCAATTGCTGGACGACATTATTAGCGAAGACAAATATAATTGTTTTGAGTTTACCATGCAAGTATTGTTGCGGAACCTACTTAAAAATGACGATAAGCTAACGCCGGAAGAAGTACGCTATGTAAATCATAATGCTTCTGTAGATTTTGTAGTTTATTACAAGCTGAATAGGAAGCCGGTGTTGATAATCGAAGTTGATGGCTTTGCCTTTCATGAAAACAATCCGGCGCAATTGGCGAGAGATGCATTGAAAAATAGTATTTTAGATAAACATGACCTGCGTCTTTTACGGCTTGCGACAAATGGCAGTAGAGAAGAATTCAAAATAAAGAATGAGATAGAACAAGTACTGAATGTTATCCTAGACGGTTAGGTTAAAAAATAAGACCCGCCCAAAAAAGGTATGGCGGGTATCTTGGTAGAATTTATGATTTTATTTATCTGACTAACGTACAGCATTGTCGCTGAAAAGTTCTGTAACGGTCTGTGACGAAATATAACGACTTTCCATATCCGTGGCGTTTTGAAGCGTAATATGGAGCCTTTGCGCGACTACGAATCAAAAGATAGCAGGTTCGAATCCTACGGGATCGCCATTAGGGATATAGCTATGTCGCAGGTTAATAGCCGGCGGCATAGCTATATTTATGTAACCTTCGCTTATGTTGTTCCTTGCGGGTTCAAAAAAATAAAGTTTATAAATAGAGGGAGCAGCCTACAACCAAGCTAAAGACAGTTGTTTGATACCCAAAACGATTTCTTCCTCTGATAGACTGCTATATCCTATCAGAACCATATTATTCGAGTAGCTTTGTACGTTCATCCAATAATCAGATACCGGGTAAACTTTCACATCCACTTTTTGGGCCGATTCGATTAGTTCCTTTTCTGACATTCCATTCTTGACTTCCAATAGAATATGCAGACCGGCGTTTTTTCCATATATTTTTACATGCTCGCCCAGTTGCTCGCTAATGGTACTGATGAGAATATCATGTTTTCTTTTATTAGATACAGATATTTTATTAAGAAGTCTGTTCCAGTGTCCTTGCTGGATAAAATAATACATTACTTTCTGCTCAAGCCAAGGAATAGAACAATGGTAATTTGCAAAATTGGCATGGTATTTATCCAGCAATTCTTCCGGTAAAACAACAAACCCCATTCGTAAGCCGGGAGCAAGTGCCTTGGAAAAACTGTTTATATAAATAACACGGTCTTTTTTATCAAGTGAATAGATAGAAGGAATGGGTCTGCTATTATAGCGCAGCTCGCTGTCATAATCGTCTTCAATAATGTAAGTATGATTGGTATCGGCCCATTCTAAAAGCTGGAGCCTTTTATTGATAGGCATTACAATACCGGTCGGAAACTGATGTGAAGGAGTGGTGTAGAGCATTTTGGCGTTGGAGTTTTGTAATTGATCCAGATGAATGCCATCGCTCTGTAGCCCAATAGGAACAACCTGAAAGTTATGGTTTATTAAAATTTCTCTGGCACTATCGTAGCAGGGTTCTTCCACAGCGGCAATGTTTATATCTTGCATTAGTAATTGACAAACTAAGCGCAAGGCTGACATAGCCCCAGAGCAAAGAATGATTTGCTCCGGTTTGCAAACCACACCTCTTGATTCAGCAAGATAGTTCATAATCTGTATCCTAAGCTCCCAATCTCCCTTTTTTTCGTTATAAGCAGTTATGCGGACAATATCATCGGACAATAATACCTGATTCAGTAATTTACGCCAGATACGGAGCGGAAAGTTTGAAAAATCCAGTCTGCCATACTGAAAATTGTACCGTACTATATGAGCTGTCTCTTGTCTATATGCCTGCTCCTGAGAAATCGTTTGTTCAAAATCAGTACGGTTTGAGTACAGATTAATACCATTTTTCGCCTCTACCTTCTGTACTTTATAACCACTGCCCATCCTGGCCTCTACATATCCTTCTGAGCAAAGCTGCTGATAGGCACTTTCAACAGTGTTTCTTGCAACCAGCAGTGTTTTTGCCAGTATTCTTATTGGTGGAAGTACGTTTCCTTCACCCAACTCGCCAGATACTATTCTATTTTTAAATTGATTATAAATTTGCATATACAATGGTGTATCCGAGTTTTTATCTAACAGTAGCATCTATTCACCTCTAAATTGTACCCATTAATATATAAATAATTGGCACTTTTGATAGAAGCAATTATAACGTATAATGCATACCAAAGTAAACAATTAGAGGAGCATTCCTGTAACGAACAAAAAAGAGTTTTGAACAAAAAAGTACCTCCTGTTAGAATACAGGGTGTAAGGCT